>JBEEGX010000088.1:0-3039 GCA_041167105.1 Verrucomicrobiota bacterium | reverse complement strand
TTCCGCAAAGGAGGAAGCCAGCGGCCATGTTTGGCCTCATCGCGGACGCGCCGGGAATAATGCTTTTCAGCATCTCATTATTCGCGCACCAGCCGATTAAGGCGAAACCGCCTACGGCACTCGTTAGTATTCCGGTCAGTTGCGCAGCGAATCGGCTCCGACCGAAAGTCGTTGCTGCTGGAGGTGCCGAGTTTTTCACGTAGCTGTCCGAGAAAATCATCGGTTTCCAACCCTCCTGCTAGAGATGATGAGTGACACTCGTTAGTTGCGTGCTGGGTAAGATCGACATGTTCGTTAGGCCGGGCCGCTTAATGAACCTGCGGCTTGACCAATGCCCAGCCGAATTGGAATTCGCGAGTCACTTCGCTGAAGTTTTCGAAACCAACCGGCTTCACGATGTAGTTGCACACACCCAGGCGACGGCACTCACCGATGTCGCGGTCCCGGCTCGAAGCGGTCAGCACGATTACGGGAATTTCGCGCGTGCGCGCGTCCGCTCTGATTGCATGCAGAACTTCCAATCCATTTAATTTCGGCAGATTGAGATCGAGAAGGATAATTTGCGGCCGGTCCACCCCTGTTCGATGCGCGTAACGGCCGGTCGCGAAAACAAACTCGAGCGCCTCCGCGCCGTCGCGCGCGACATGCAGCGGATTGGTCATACGCGCCTTATCAAACGCTCGCTTTATCAATTCGACATCCTGGGAATTATCTTCGACGAGAAGGATCTCGACCAAGCGTTTGGTTTTGTCATTACGCGTGGTGTGATCGAATAACGTGGGCACCGATAACTCGAGGGCGTGCGCTAACTTCTCTACGCTTTCGAGCGATGGATTTCGCGCTCCGCGCTCTACGTCCGACACGTAGGTACGATGAAGTCCGGCGCGATACGCCAGTTCTTCCTGCGAAATTCCTAGTGCGGATCTTTCCGCTCTAATCGCCGCGCCCAAAAGCGCTTTCAGATCCACCACGGCCATTCAGTTGCACGATGCTACTAGGGCCATCCACAGACGATGAGTGACAGTGACTCTTCGTCCGCACGTTGGCATTTTTTTGTTCATGCTTCATCACGTTGTCGCGACAACAACGCGCGCGCGATTAGGGAAAACCTTACACGGCGTCCAACCAATCAGCTTTCCGCTGACACCAAACCGGTGCGAATCGCGAATCGAACCAGCCCCGGTACGTTGTCGATCTTCAGTCGCCGCATCAGCTGCACGCGATGCGCTTCCACGGTCTTGATGCTAATGCCTAACAAAGCCGCGATTTCTTTTGTGTTCTGCTCTTCGGCAATGCGTTGCAGTATTTCGCGTTGACGAAATGTGAGCTGTTCCAGTTTCGGACTCATCTGCCGCGCCTCTTTTCGCGCCGCCGCGATGTCGCCGATCTCAACCCGCTTCCACACCCCTTTGCGCAAAGTCACCGCAAATTCGTGTGTCCGCACCGCATCCAAAATTTCTTTAGCTCCACTCAGAGCCAGCGGAAAAGTGCAGGCGGCGAGCATTCGTTGGTCCGCTATCAGCGCGTCGACCTGGTGCTCGAAGTCGCGAAATTTGGGCCCCCGCATTTTTTCGTGCACCCACGCGGAACTGCCATTGAAGCGCAAGCCTGCAAATCCGCGCCGCTCGGCTTCCGCCGCCTTGTTCCGGAAACGGCTAATCGCTTTTGAAATGTCGAGGCCGCCATTCTCGCCAAACCATTTCTGGTGCGGAACGATGTCGATGTTTTCGGTCGGCTCGTCTCCAGTGAACTCCGACCAGGCTCTTCCGAAAATCGCCCTTGCTTCTGCGACCGTTGCAAACTCGTAGGGCGCCACGATCCAGAGACAATATTCGTTCGCTGTTATGCCGGCATGAAAATACGGCACCAGAATATCGAGCAGGTCGCGTTTAGTTTCATAAAAGATGCAGAAATGCGAACCCCAGGGCAGTTCGCCCACCGCCTTGAGGCCGGTGTCGCGCTGCTGGCCATTGTGGTTCGATATCGCCGCCGTCATCAGAACACTCTACGCCCATCATCTGGACATACACCACGTAAGAGGTAGGCCGCAATAGCTCGTAGGTGACAACGCAAAATCCCACACCCGCGCCATGGCTGCGCGTTCGCTACCGCGGATAATTTCGTTCATGAACACAAGTGATCCTGGACTAACGAAATACCTGCAAGAGATCGCGCAGATTCCGCTTTTGACGCCGGAACAGGAAATCGAGCTCGCGCGCAAAATAAGAAACGGCGACGCCGCCGCGCGTGAGCAAATGATTACCGCGAACTTGCGGCTCGTGGTCACAATCGCGCGCGACTACGCGAATTTCGGGGTGCCGTTACTCGATCTCATCTCCGAGGGGAATATTGGCCTAACGAAAGCAGTGGAGCGTTTCGATCCCGACAAAGGAGCAAAGCTCAGCACCTATGCCATGTGGTGGATCAAGCAATGCATTAAGCGCGCGCTCGCGGATCAGAGCAAGACGATCCGGCTGCCGGTACATCTCGTCGATAAACTGGCGAAAGTGCGCCGTGTTTCATTGCAAATAAGTGACGAGCTCGGCCGTGAGCCGACTGATGACGAACTCGGCGCAGAGCTCGGCATCGCCAGCCAGAAAGTCGCGCAATTAAGAAGCACGGGAATTCGCCCGGCTTCGTTGAACGCGCCGATCGCCGCGGATGAGTCTACCGAATTCGGGGAAACCGTTGGCGATGAGAATGCGCAAACGCCTTTTGAATTGTTGCGCGACAAAAACCTGCTCGGTGAAATCGACGGATTGATCGACGCGCTCAACAGTCGCGAGAAGAAAATCATTTCGCAGCGCTTCGGTCTCGATGGCGGTGTGCCGAAGACATTGGACGACGTTGGTAAAAATCTCGGCGTCACGCGCGAACGCATTCGCCAGCTGCAAAACAACGCGCTGGCCAAGCTGCGCCAGGCATTGAGCAAACGCGACGATGCACTCGATTTCGCCCAACCACTCGCCGCCTAACAAAACCACTCCACACATATGCAAACGCACGGTCCTTTCATTGCGAACGTCGCCATCTGGTTCA
>JBEEGX010000087.1:0-6864 GCA_041167105.1 Verrucomicrobiota bacterium | reverse complement strand
CGTCGCCATTTCGCGCGAAGCCGTGTGCTGCGCGCTCATCTGATCGTGGATCCACGCGTAGGTGCGCTCGAGTCCGTCGCGCAGTCGTGTGGATGGTTCCCAGCCAAATGTTTTTTTGATGAGGGTGTTGTCGCTGTTGCGGCCGTTGACACCTTTCGGCGCTTTCAGATTGTAACGCCGCTTCAACTTCACATCCGCGATTTCCTCGACAAGATCGACAAGGCGATTGATCGACACCAGCTCGCTGCTCCCGAGATTGAGCGGATCGACATAGTCGCCGTTCATGATCATCTGCGTTCCCTTCACGCAATCGTCGATCCACATGAAGCTGCGCGTTTGATGGCCGTCGCCCCAGATTTCGATCTCATGATTCCCGCTCAACTTCGCTTCGATCACTTTCCGGCAAATTGCCGCCGGCGCTTTCTCGCGGCCGCCGTCGTAAGTTCCGTTAGGCCCGTAAACGTTGTGGTAGCGGGCGGTGCGCGTCGTTAGGTCAAAGTCTTCGCGAAAGTGCCGGCACATTCGCTCGCTGAACAATTTCTCCCAGCCGTAACCGTCTTCCGGCAACGCCGGATACGCGTCCTCCTCTTTCAATGCCGTGACATTCGGATCGGTTTGTTTGTCAGCCGCATAAACGCACGCCGATGACGCATAGAAGAAACGCTTCACGCCAGCGTCCTTCGCCGCCATGCACAGATGCGTGTTAATGAGCACGCTCAACATGCAAAGCGCTTTGTTGTTTTCGATGAAACCCATTCCACCCATGTCCGCGGCGAGGTTGTAAACAATGTCGGCGCCGCGCACCGCTTTCTCGCACGCGTTTTTCTCGCGCAGGTCGAGTTGTTGATTGTCGATCTTGTCGGAAACCTGGAACCATTCGTCGATCGGTTTCACATCGACCGAACGAACATCGACACCCTGGCGAATGAGATCGGCGACCAAATGTCCGCCGATAAATCCGCCGCCGCCGCAAACTACCGTTTTAGCCATGGTTCAAAAAGGGCGCACAATTTCCGCCGGAAGTGATTTTAGTCCAGACCGTACTTTCGCACACCTGTTAATTGCGCGGCGGCGCGAACGACGAAAAGCGGATTGTTCACGAGATAACGGCGCGACAGTCGCCGTGGTTCCTGTGTCAATCGGTAGAACCATTCTAGACCGGAATGTTGCATCCATTTCGGCGCTTGCCGGATTCGTCCGGTCAAGAGATCGAAGGCCGCACCGACGCCGATGAAAATTTTCGCTTCGGGCAAGATCGACATGTACTGCGCCATGAAACGCTCCTGCTTCGGCGTGCTCAAGCCCACCCAGAAAAAATCCGGCCGCGTCGCGCGCACAATCGTTTGCAAGTCCCGCACTTCGTCGTCATTCAAGCGCCGAAACGGCGGCGTGTACGTCCCGACGATGTGAATTCCCGGAAAACGCTGGTCGAATTGATCGCGCAATTGTTCCGCCACGCCCGGCACGCCGCCAAAGAAGAAATGCCGGTAACCTTCGCCGACCGAATGCTCGCAAATATTCAGCATCAGGTCCGGGCCATAAACGCGCTCGATAGTCTTCTCGCCTTGCAATTTTCCCATCCACACCATTGGCATTCCGTCCGGCGTCACGAGTAACGCGCGCCGAAAAATCTCGCGCAATGTCGGATCGCTCTGCGCTTCGCTCACGCCATGCACACCCGTCACCGTGACGTAGCCCCGTTGCCCGCGTCGTAATGCCTCGAACAAAAACACGCGCGCGCGATCTTGATCGATCACGCTGATCGGCACGCCGAGCACATTTGTCTTTTCGATCTGCATCACACCTTTCTTCCGAATTTCTTTTCCAATTCGGCTAACGAAATCTGAATCATGGTCGGCCGGCCATGCGGGCAGCAATACGGCAGATCGCAGACGAGTAAATCTTGAATGAGTTTTTCGATTTCGAGATAGCGCAGCGGATCGTTCGCTTTCACGGCGTGACGGCAAACGGTTTTTGCGATCATGTCTTCGCCGAGTCGCATCGGCGAGCTGCTGTTGCTCGTGCTTTTCAATTCGTCGATCACGCCGCGCAGAAATTCCACGCCGTCACTCGCCTGGACGAACTGCGGCAGACTGTCGATCTTGTACGAATTCGGCCCGAACTGCTCGATGCCGATTCCCATTTTTTGCAAGATCGACATGTTACGACCGATCCATTCCGCGTCCCGCGGCGCGACATCGAAGGTCTGCGGCAGTAACAATTTTTGCGACGGCACCCCCTGCTCCTCCATGCGCCGCCGCAATTCTTCGAACAAAATGCGCTCGTGCGCCGCGTGTTGATCGACCAGCACGAGTCCATCCGCGTTTTCCATGAGCACGTAAAGTTTGTTCAACACGCCGATGATCTGGAACTGCTGATTGGAGGGACGACCTCCGTGTCGTCCCAAATCTTCAACCGGCGGCGCGAACTCGACCGCGCGTTGCGCGTGAAGCGAGAATTCTGTTTCAAGTTGCGGCAATTCGCGCGGCACAATCGTCGGCGCAGAAAACGTTTGGGACGAGACGGAGCTCGTCCCTCCATTTGTTGGAACCGGTGCGCGAAATTTTTCCTGCCAATCTTCGCGGCCGCTCGCGAGCGTTTCGCGAATGGCGCCGACGACTGCTTCGCGCACGGCGGAAGGTTCGCGGAAACGCACTTCGCGTTTCGCCGGATGGACGTTCACATCTACGGCCGACGGTTCGATGTCGATGAAGAGAAAGGTGATCGGGTATTGGCCCCGCATCAGTGCGGTGTGATAGCCTTCGCGCAATGCCGCATTAATCGTTGCGTTGTCGATCGCGCGTCCGTTCACGAATGTGAGTTGTTGGTCCCGCGTTTGCCGGCTGATTCCGGCGCGGCCGATGAATCCGCTCACGCGAATGGACGATGTCGATCTTACGGGAAGCAATTTGTCGATCAGCTCGCTCCCGTACAAGTCGCGCAAACGATCGATCAAATTCGTCGTCGCTGGCAATTGAAATACCAGGCGGTCGTCGCGCATGAAGGTGAAAGCGATTTCCGGATGCCCGATCGCTTGCAGATGAAGTTGATGCTCGATGTTGCGCGCTTCGGTGTTTTCGGTGCGCAGAAATTTTCGGCGCGCCGGCAGATTGTAAAAAAGCGAGCGTACTTCGATTTGCGTTCCGGGCGCTTCGCCCCCGTCGCGGACATTGTCGATCTTGCCGCCGTTCACCGCGATGTCGGTGCCGGCGATCGCGTCTTTCTCGCGCGTCGTTAGGCGAAAACGCGAGACGCTCGCGATGCTCGGCAATGCTTCGCCGCGAAATCCGAGCGTAGCGATGGCGGCAAGATCGTCCGCCGACCTGATCTTGCTCGTGGCATGTCGCTCGAGCGACAAAAGCGCGTCGTCCCGATCCATGCCGCATCCGTCATCGATCACGCGCACTAGCGAAATGCCGCCGCGCCGAATCAAGATGTCGATCTTGCGCGCGCCGGCGTCGATGCTGTTCTCGACCAGCTCTTTCACGACCGATGCCGGGCGCTCGATCACCTCACCCGCCGCGACCTGGCTGGCGACAGTTTCGGACAGCAATCGGATGCGACTCATGCAATTTCAGATTGTAGATTTCCGATGGCAGATTGCGAACAGCAATCGGCGCTCCGGTTGACTTGAAAGATCGACATCGTACCTTGCGAAATCGATGATCAACGTGACGGACAAAGCTGTCCGAGAGCTCAAAACGCTGCTCGAAGAAAAGCCGGAAAGCGCCGGCAAGGGATTGCGCGTGCAAATTGCGAAAGGCGGTTGCTCGGGGCTGCAATACGAGATGAAGCTCGACCAGAAGCAGCCTAACGATTCCGTGACCGCGCGCGATGGCGTCGAGTTTCTCATCGATCCGGAAAGCGCCAGTTTCCTGGAGGGCGCGACGCTCGATTTCAACGACGGCCTCACCGGCGTCGGTTTTCACATCGCAAATCCGAACGCGTCGCGCACGTGCGGCTGCGGTTCGTCGTTCGAGGCCGCGCGCCCGGCGTGAATTTCTCCGTTTCCCCCTAACGAATGGATTACGGCGTTTACCGTTACGACGAGCCCTATGGCTACCGCCAACCGCGGCGGCGCGTAAATTATTTCGGCTGGACGGTTGCGATCCTGTTGCTCAGCGGAATCACGCTGGCGGCGTGGTTGTTGAGTTTTTACATCTTCGGGCAACCGGAACGGCCGGAGAGTTATCACGTGCTGCAGAAGCTGCACAAAATCGATCCGCCGAAAAGATTCGAGCTCACCGCCGCGCCGAAGGGCGAATTTCTCGATGTGAAAACGTTGGTCGATCGCTACTCGGCCATGGGTTCGGCCGAGCTGGCGAAAGCGAATGCGGAGCTGGCGCGAAATTACATTCGAAATTTCCAGCAAGTCCGCGGTCTCGTGCCCTACGTCGTCGGCCGGTTCGCCATTATGGAAGCGCGCGAGCTCGGGCCGTATGACCTATTCACTTCCGGGATGGTCGCCCTAACGAGCGCGGTCGAGCACGGTGAGCTGTTGATGGAGCATGTCTATCCGGCGGACGCGCAGGCGGTGCCGTTGATGAAACAAACGCTCACGCCCGGGCTGGAGATTCGATTGGAACGAACGCACGATCTTTCGGCCATCATTCATGTCGATCGACTCGGCGACGGCCGCATCATGATCACGACGGTGCCGTTGCTATATGGCACTTACACGGTGACGAAGGGCACCGGCACATTCACGCTCGAGCCGCCGCTCGATTTGAATCTGCGCGCCGGCTGGCCGCTTTACAAAGAACAGCCGCGATTGCGCGCGGAATTACATTTCGCGGAAGCGCGCCGCGAAGCTACGAACACCGTTGGACCGCCGCCGGTTACTGGTCTTGAGCCCACGGGCACACCGCCGCCGGCGCAAAACGAACTTGTCCGCGTGGAGCAGGCGAAACCAGTCGAACCTGTCGTCGCGCAATCGACCGGGAAAAGTTCGAAGTTGACGAAAGCAACGCCGCCACCAAAAAAAGGAAAGCTTGCGAAAGGGCAAAAGCCAACGCCGGCACCGTCAGTTGCGCCGGCCCAATCGCCCGCCATCGCTGTGGCGCAACCATCTCCGGCCGCGCCAGCAATTACACCAGCGCCGAGTGTAGCGAAATCGCCGCCGACCGTGGCCGCAGCGACCGCGGCGCCTGCGCCATCTGTCGCGCAAGCGCTCGCCGTCGCCACTCCGGCAACCAATGCGCCGCCGGCTCCGCCTAACGAAACCTCAAACGCGCTCGCCTCCACCGCCGGCGGCGGAACATGGAAAACTTTCCCCGCCGGCAAAATGCCGCTCGGCCGATTGATCGCGCCTAACGACCTCAAAGATCTCGCCGAGCACGGCGTCGCGGGCGAACGCATTTATTTGAAGGGACAATTTGTCGTGAACGCGGCGGACGCGAACCACGCGGTATTGCGCCCGCGCACGCGCCTCGCCACCGCGATGCTGCATCTCGGCGGATCGAACACACGTATCGTGGTCGAGTTTCCCGCGGGCTACGCGCCGCCCACGCAAGGGTCGGTCGTGACGCGCGACGATGCGCGCCCGCTCGAGATCACCGAAGTGCGCAAGGACGAAGACGGACAACTCAACGTTTTTGCCCGCGAAATCATGCAGTGAGTCGGTCGCGCAAGATCGACAATTACTCCTCGCGCGAGATTTGTTAGGCGCTCAGCCGCTCCCCTTGGTTTCCAAAATCACTTTGCCGTCGCGGATATCGAACGTCTTCAAATCGTTCTCCTGCGTCCATTCGTCGATGTAACGCCGCAGCGTGAACGGCCCGTGCATGGTCAAGACTTCATTGGCGATCGGCTTGCCATTGACCATGACGTTACTGATGTGCGCCGCTTGCGCGTCGCCGCCCGGCGCCGGGGTCACCGTGCATTCGCCATTCACGTAACGCCCGCGCAACCAGCGCGAATTCAGCGCGATGCTCACCTGCAAACGCGCAACATTGTCTGCGATCGAAATAAACGCTTTGCTGTTCAGCTTCGGATCGGCTGCGATTAACGCGTTCAGCTCCTCGGCCGTCATCTCGATTCGCGCCGGCGCGTGCGCGCGGGCCGAGCGTTCGAAAATTTTCCAATGCGCGAGGGCAAGTTGTTGTTCTTCTGGCGTGGAGTTGTTAGGCGGGAGCTCCACGTTTTCCGTGGCAAAGAATGTCGTTCGGAGATGGCGCACCGCGAAAATCGATCCCACCACGAACGCCGTCACCAGCACCGCGAGAAAGATCGCGAGGATGAGGCAACCTTTGGCGAAGCACCCCATGCCCTCGGCGCGTCGCTGTGGCGGCGGTTCGATCCAGCTGGGATTCATGCGCGTTGTTGATTGTCGATCTTTGCCTGCGCGTCGATCAATTTGTCATACAGCCCGCGCAATCCTTCCGAAATCGTACGCGGGCCCGCGATCATCGGCATGAAGTTCGTGTCCCCGCTCCAGCGCGGCACGATGTGAATGTGCAAATGATCGGCCACGCCCGCACCCGCACATTCCCCGAGATTGATTCCGACATTGAATCCCTGCGCCTTCGCCGCTGCGCGCAAAAGTCTTTGCGCATGCACGACAAGGTTCCAAAGATCGACAACTTCATTTTCGCCTAACGAAGACATGTCCGCGGTTTTTTTGTACGGCACCGCCATCAAATGTCCGACCGTATACGGATAGCGATTCATCATGAGAAACGCCGTCTTCCGCCGAGTGATGACGAAATGCGCGGCGTCATCGCTCGCCCGCGCCGCTTCCTCGAGAAATTGCGAATTGCGCGGTTCCTTCTCGAAATATTCGACGCGCCACGGCGCCCACAAGGTTTCGATGTCGATCTTGCGCGAATCGTCCGCCATTCAGCGCTTCTGTAGCGGCGGTCTCCG
>JBEEGX010000086.1:0-3286 GCA_041167105.1 Verrucomicrobiota bacterium | reverse complement strand
GCGTATTTCGGAAAATCCGCGCGCGATCTCACTTTGGCCGAATCGATATTTCTCGCGGGCATTCCACAGGCGCCGACGCGTTTCAATCCGTGGTCACATGTCGATCTTGCGAACAAACGTTACGCACGTTCGCTCACACGGCTCGAGCAGCTCGGCGTCATCACGTGCGAAGATCGACAACTACTCGCGAACGCAGCGCCGGCCGTGCAGCGTTTTGCGCCGCCGCGACTCGCTTTGCATTTCGTTGACGCAATTGTTAGGCGCAATCCGTCGCTTCGCGGAACGATTCGCACATCGCTCGATCTCGACCTGCAAACAACGGCCGAACGTTTGGTGCGAGAACATCTCTGCGCGCTCAACCGCTTCGACATCGCGCAAGCCGCGCTCGTGATTGTCGACAACGAGACCGGCGCGGTGCGCGCGATGGTCGGGTCGAGTGATTACCTAACGAATCAAATCAACGGCGCCGTCCAGCCGCGCAGTTGCGGATCGACCTTGAAACCGTTCGCGTATTTACGCGCGTTAGATCGACATCTACTCACGGCCGCAAGTTTGTTACCCGACACGCCGGATGCGATCCGTGATGAGTACGCCGATTACGATCCGCAAAATTACAATCATCGGTATCTCGGGCCGGTGCGAATGCGCGAAGCGCTCGGCTGCTCGCTTAATGTGCCGGCGGTTTACACGTTGAGCCGGCTCGGCGCGCGCGAGACTTTTTTTGATCTGCAAAAGTGGGGTTTCGATTTTGCGCGCGAGCTCAACGATTACGGCGCGGGATTCGTTCTCGGCAACGCCGAGATACAACTTGTCGATCTTGCGGGCGCGTATGCCGGTCTCGCGCGCGGCGGTGTGGCCATGCGCGCGAAGTTACTCGCGGCCGAACATCATTCGCTCAACCGACTCGCGTCGTCCGAAGCGACCGCGATTATCGCCGACATTCTTTGCGACAATCACGCGCGCGAAAAAAGTTTCGGGGCGCGTTCGCCGCTCGCATTCGAGCAACGCATCGCGGTGAAAACGGGGACGAGCAGCGGATTTCGCGATGCGTGGACAGTCGGCTTCAACAAGGAACATACGGTCGCGGTATGGGCGGGAAATTTCGACGGACGACCGATGCGCGACACGTTCGCGGTGCGCGCGGCGGCGCCGTTGTGGTCGGCGATGATGCGCGAATTGTTGCGCCGAGGCGATCATCCACTCGATCCGCCGCGGGAAAATGCGGAGCTTGTTGCGCGCGAAATTTGCGCGGACACCGGATTACTTCCGTCGCGCTTCACAAGATCGACAATGAGCGAATGGTTTCTCAATGGCACACAGCCGACGGAAAGTTCGAGTGATTGGTTCGCCGCCGATGGCCGATTGATTTTACCTAACGAATACGCGGCGTGGTGTGCGAGCAGCAGCAACACGATTCGCGCGATCGTGCGCAGCGAAGCGCGGATCACGAATCCGGCGGCGAACGCGCATTACGTTTTCGATGCGGCATTGCCGCGGACGCAACAGATGATCGAGCTGACGGCGACCCTCGGCGAAGACGCGCGCTGGTTTGTGAACGATGCGCCGCTGATTACGCAACGAGACGGTCGCGTTTTTTGGCAGCTTTCGCCGGGCGAATGGAAAATTCGCGCGAGCAGTCGCAGCGGATCGGCGGAAGAAACGATCAGCGTCGAGTAAGATCGACCATGTCGATCTTGTCTTGAGCCTAACGAATCGCGGCGACCGTCGTCGTGCGGTGATGGCGAACGCGAGCCGATGAGTGGCGTGACGATTGGGTCGCCGGCTTCGGGGTCGTCGCGAAACGCGGAGCAGTTGCCACCGCGGGGTAAACACGATTGCCGGTCGCGGGCGGCGCCGGGGTAATATGCCTGACCGCGGCAACGGTAGTATTCATGGCGCGATATTTATGTTCACCGTCGTACGCATAAAACGGGATGTAGGTCACAGGATCGACCGCCGAGATTTTAATCGGCGAATCGGTAAACGTGGGATCGAGAACGTACGCTCCGGTCGTTGTGTTCCATTCCAACCACGCGTGCGTGCCGGCGTCGAACATGTGCCGCTTGCCGACGATAACGTGCACATTTGTTGCGCCGCTCTGCCGCATTTGCGCGTAAAGCGCGACCGCCTTGCCTTTGCAATCGGCCGTTCCCGCGACGCTCACTTCTCCCGGCGTCTGCCAATACTTGGAATAACGATATGGCACCTCGCGCAACGACATCATCCAAAGACGGATCGGCAGCGTATATGGGGCGCGACTTTGCGAATGTGCCGGCGAATTCAATGTCGATGAAACCCGCAACATTTGATGATCGTACGGGGTCGAGCGCACCGGTAAAAATATCGACTGACCGAAACAGGGAAACGAAATGAGAGTGAAAGCGGCGATTAAAAACAAAACGCGGCGGCGCGACAACGTGCGCGCGTGAATGAGCGAGACGAAGACCATAGGGAGGACTGCGGTTAAAGCAGCGCGCGTACCGCTAGCTCAAAACTGATCCGCCTGATCGCGTTTTACGTGTCGACGATGCGAAACATCTGCTGCAAGATCGACATCTCCTAAGATCGACATCGCCGGAGTTTGCTCTGGCGAAAACGGGAAAATTGCCGCACGTTAGTCGGCTAATTTAATCATGGGCGAACCTGTAAATCCTGATGTGACCGCGGTGCAAAAACCGGAGACCGGAACCGGCGCGCCTGACCGCGCCGATCTGCGCCCGGAAAATATTAACGACGCGGTCATTCGGCTGGCGGGAAATTCGCAGGACGGAATTCAAAGCGCGGGCGCGTTTCTGGCGCGGCTCGCCGGACGCAGCGACCAGGATGTCATGACTTACATGACGATTCCGTCCACGATTTCGGGCGGGCCGTCGATCTTCCAGGTGCGCATGGGCACGGGCGAAGTGCTCTCTGCCGGCGACGAAGCCGATTTTTTGGTCGCGTTTTATCAACACAGTTATCAGGACCACATCGATTTTCTGAAAGAAGGCGGCGTGCTCCTTTACGATTCGGACAACGTCGAGCCGAACCTCGACGACAAACGTTTCATGTATGTCGGCGTTCCCATCACCGGATTAACGGTGGAAGCGCTCGGCGGCACGGCCAAGGACAGAGGCAAAAACATTTTCATCCTCGGTCTGATTGCGAAAATTTTTAGTCTCGACGTCGAGAAGCTGACAACGTTGATCAAAGAAAAGTTTGCCGGCAAAGATGAGAGCATCGTCAACACCGCCATCATGGCTTTTACCGCCGGCTACGCTTATCCCGTCGGCAACGTCCTGAAGAA
>JBEEGX010000085.1:0-4819 GCA_041167105.1 Verrucomicrobiota bacterium | reverse complement strand
AGCGCACGCCGGGACGCGGGGAACGCGAGGGCACCGCCGAAAAGGGCTACCTGCACTGCGGGCCAAACGGGGCCGGCCATTTTGTGAAAATGGTGCACAACGGAATCGAATACGGCGATATGCAGTTGATCTGCGAGGCCTACGCGATTTTGAAAGACGTTGCAGGCATGGAAGCAGCCGAACTCGCCGACACGTTCACAAAATGGAACCAAGGCGAGCTCGATAGTTATCTCATCGAAATCACGTCGCAGATTTTTCGCAAGATCGATCCCGAAACCGGCAAACCACTTGTCGATGTTATCCTCGACAAGGCTGGCCAAAAAGGCACCGGACTGTGGACGCTGCAATCGGCCATCGCGCAATCGGTCGTTATCTCGACGATCAATGCCGCGGTCGAAGCGCGCGTTATTTCCTCGCGCAAAGATGAACGCGTCGCTTCCTCGAAAATTTTACCGCAACCGAAACTGAAGAAATTTAGCGGCGACAAGAAGCAACTGATCGAAGCCGTGCGACAAGCGCTCTACGCTTCGAAGATTGTTTCGTATGCGCAGGGGATGGAGTTGTTAGGCGCAGCCAGTCATCAATACAATTGGAACCTGAATTTCGGCGACATCGCCACCATTTGGCGCGGCGGTTGCATCATTCGCGCGAAATTTCTCAACCGGATCGTCGAAGCGTATGCCCGTGACGCTGCCCTGCATAATCTTCTGCTCGATTCCTATTTCACGGACATCATTGCCAAGACACAGGATAACTGGCGCGTCGCAGTTTCGACCGCGGTCGAACACGGCGTCGCCGTGCCGGCGTTCGGCGCATCACTCGCTTACTTCGACAGCTATCGTTCCGCGCGGTTGCCATCGAATTTGTTGCAGGCGCAACGCGATTTCTTTGGCGCCCACACCTACGAACGCGTCGATAAGCCGGGCGTGTTTCATACCGAATGGATTGAGTCCGATCATAAGCCCGTGCAAAAAGCAGCCGAGCCGAAAGAGCCGGCGAAGCGTCACGCCGGCGAATAGTACATGTCGATCTTAGTGAAAATCGTGCGACTCGCTGCCGGCGAGTTGTTCGTGTGCCAGCGGCTTGATGTCGCGCGTTTTAATCAGCACGACGTTCTCCGAATTCTGCACTTCGCCTTCGATCATCAAAAACGATTCTTCGGTAATCGTTAGCCGAAACCGTTCGAACAAATCAGGATCGACAATCGCATTCGCGACGCCGGTCTCGTCTTCGAGGCTGATGAAAACAAAACCTTTCGCCGTCCCCGGCCGCTGACGACAAATCACGTTTCCGGCGATCTGCACGGTCGCGCCATGCGGCGCGTGACGGAGATCGGTCGCCCGCCAGATGTTCGGCAGAATTTCGCGCAGCAATTTCATCGGATGCGGCCCAATCGTCAGGTTCATCGTCATGTAATCGGAATTCACGCGCTCCGGCATCGTCATGCGATGCAGCGGAGATGAAGATGTCGATCTTACGGTAGCGAGATCGTCGTGCATGGTTTCTTCTACTCGCCACATCGCCGCGCGTCGGTGATTGGCGAAACAATTTAAGGCGCCGAGCTCGGCCAGTCCGCGTAATTCATCTTTTGAAAGCGGCACACGCCGTTTGAAATCATCGAGCGAATCGAATTGTCGATCTTGCCGTTGCCTAACAAGCTCCTCGGCGTGTTCCTGGCGCATTCCGTTCACGACACAAAAGCCGAGCCGAAAGGTATCGTCGCAAACGATCGCACAATTCCATGTCGATCTTTCCGCACACACCGGCAAAACCTTTACGCCGTGGCGTTGCGCATCTTTCACGATCGTCGCCGGCGTGTAAAAACCCATCGGCTGGTTATTGATGAGGCTGGCGTAAAACTCGGGCGCGCGATGAACTTTTAAATACGCACTGCCGTAGGCGAGAATAGCGAAGCTAATCGCGTGCGACTCCGGAAATCCATAAAGTGCAAATGACGAGATCGATTGAATGATCTTGTCGATCTTGTCCGAAGCCACGCCTTTGCGCTCCATTGCTGCGCGAAGCTTCACGCTCACTTTGTTCATCCGTTCTTCGGAGCGATGAAAGCTCAGCGCCCGCCGCAACTCCTCCGCTTCGTCGCCGGAAAAATCCGCCATCACCATCGCGATCTTGAGCATCTGTTCCTGAAACAGCGGGACGCCGAGCGTGCGATTGAGCACCGGCTTCAATCGCTCATCGAAATACGTCACCAACTCTTTGCCGGCGCGCCGATTCAAATACGGATGCACCATGTCGCCCTGGATCGGTCCCGGCCGAATGATCGCGACTTCGATCACGACATCGTAGAAACATTTCGGTTTCATCCGCGGCAACGTCGCCATCTGGGCGCGGCTCTCGATTTGAAAAACGCCAATGGTGTCGGCGTTCTGCATGATGTCGTAGGTTTTGGCGTCGTCGGTCGGAATATGCGCAAGATCGACAGGTCGCCCGCGCTCGCGGCAAAGTTCGAGCGCATCCTGCATCACCGACATCATGCCGAGGCCTAACAAATCTACCTTCACGATGCCGAGGTCTTCGCAATCGTCCTTGTCCCATTGCGCGACGACGCGGCCAGGCATGGACGCGTTCTCCAGCGGCACGAATGAGCTGAGCTTGTCCTGACAAATAATCATGCCGCCGGAATGCTGGCCGAGATGCCGCGGCACTCCGTAGATCGCGCGATCCAAATTAATAAATGCCGGCATGCGCGGATGGTTCTTCGGCAGACCGGCCTGTTCGATTTGCGATTCGAGCTCGAGCGTGTGCGGGAAATCGCCGCTCGCGAACAAATGCGAGAAACGATCGAGAACGCTCGGCGAAAAATTCAACGCTTTACCGATCTCGCGCGCGGCGCTTTTGCCGCGATAGCTGATGACGTTCGCGGTCATGGCCGCGCCGTGTTTGCCGTAGCGGCGATAAATTTCCTGGATGACCGCTTCACGCCGATCGCCACTCGGAAGATCGAGATCGATATCGGGCCAGCCTTTGCGACTCTCGTTCAAGAAACGTTCGAAAACTAAATTGTTGCTGACGGGATCGACCGGTGTGATGCCGAGACAAAAACAGACCGCGCTGTTCGCGGCGCTGCCGCGGCCTTGAATCATGATGTCGTGCTCGCGGCAAAAGTTGACGATGTCCCAAACGATCAAAAAATATCCGGGGAACCCGAGCTTGCCGATGAGCGCGAGTTCTTCCTCGATCTGGCGTTTTACCTTTGTGCTGATCGACGCGTAACGCTGTTGCGCGCCGAACCCGACTATCGTGCGCAGGAACGAATCCATGCTGTGACCGGCCGGAACCGGATACGATGGAAATTCGTAGCCGATATTTTCGAGCGAGAAGGTGAGGCGCTCGGCCAGTCGCGACGTGTTCTCGATTGCTTCGGGTAAATCGCGGAAGAGTTCGCGCATTTCGCGGTCGCTCTTGAGATGGCGCTCGGCGTTTTGCGTGAGCAATTTCCCGGCGGCATCGAGATGGGTGTGCTCGCGAATGCAGGTGAAGACATCGAGCACTTCGCGACCGTACGGTTTGGCGTATTGCACGCCGTTCGTCGCTAAGATCGACAATCGATATTTCGCGGCAAGATCGACAAGTGTGCGGTTGATCTTCTCTTCGCCGCGAACGAAATGCCGCTGCAGTTCGATGAAAACATTTTCGCGGCCGAATGCGTCGATCAGAAATTGCGGGCGCTGCGGATGGCTACATAAAACGACGAGCCCATTCGCAAATTCGCGCAGCTCATTCCACCGCACCGCGCATTTTCCTTTTTCACTGCGAAGATGCGCTTGCGTGAGCAGTTCGCACAGATTTTTATAGCCGGCGCGATTTGCGACGAGCACGGGAAGATTTGCTCCGTCTTCCATCGACAACTCGCAGCCGATGATCGGGCGAACATTTTTTTCGCGCGCGGCAACGGAAAATCTTTGCGCGCCATAAACACCGTTGCGATCGCACAACGCGATCGCGGGCAGGTCGAGCTCGGCGGCGACTTCGGCTAGTTGCTCGGGAAAACTTCCGCCGCGCAAAAAGCTAAACGCGCTCGCGGCGTGCAATTCGACGTATGGCATAGGCGCGTCATCAATCGTAGATGCCGTCGAGATGCCAGTGGCGCTCGTCTTGGTGACAACGCGCAACTGCACCGGTGTTCAGCTCGATGTCCCATTCGGCGCGAGACCAACTTTTTTCATCCCACCAATTGCCGGAGAGAAAATACGGGCCGGTTTGCGCGGAAACTTCGCCGGTCAGTTCAGAACTGCGGGCGTGGATTGGAAGATCGACATCGCACAAGATCGACATCGGAATGTCGGGACGAAAACGGCGCAACGCGGGCGCTGAATAAGTTTGGGACGACACGGAGGTCGTCCCTCCGTTCCATTGGAATGGCTCCATGTGAAACGCGTCGGGCCGGTGCGTTTCTTCGACCTGCGGCGTGCCGACGCGATCATTGCCTAACAATGCAATCAGGCGAGCGAGGGTTTCGGAAAGCTGCATCGGATTTCGCAGCGCGGTTTCGAAGAGGCCGAATTGCTGCGACGCGGGTTTCGTCGGTCGCGCGTCGAGCAAGATCGCGGTAATGGCGTGCTCGGATTTAAAATTCTCGAGGTGCGTGTGCAGCATGCGGAAGAGAAGATCGACATCGTTCGTCGGCTGCGGAATTTTGAAAACGCGCTCGTATTCGGTGCGATTACTGAAACTGAGTTGCAGGGTGAGTTCGTCCGCGACGAGATAGATCGCGTTCAAGCGCGTGGCGATTTGTTCGAGAAATCGCCGCAGCATGAAGAGAAGGGGATCGATGGTTTCGACCTCGTGCTCGAATTCG
>JBEEGX010000084.1:0-4904 GCA_041167105.1 Verrucomicrobiota bacterium | reverse complement strand
CCGCGAAATAAAGCTCCATCCTTTCTTCCGCCGCTCGTCGCTCGGGGCTGAGATTTTTCCCATGCACACGCAAAATATGTCGCTCGCCCATTCTTCCGACAATCGGTCTCGTCTCCGATGCGTTCCTCCGGCAAAGCCTGACCCGACTGTCGGTCGTTTCGCTGTTGCGTTAGATCGACAATAACTGACGCAGCGCTTCCGGGTCGGTCACCGGCGCTTGGCAGGTGAAATCTTCGCAAACGTAGGCCGCGGTTTTGCCAGCTTGCGACGCCATCGCGCGAATCGCATCGTTCGTCTCGCCGAGATACTCATCGGCAAAGAGCACGACTTTGTTCGGCAGAAATATTTGACGGACTTCGCGCGCGAGCGCACGCGTCTCCTCATTGTCGATCTTGCCTGCAATCACGATCTGTCTCGGTTTCGCCAGCGAATAGTCGAGTGCGACGAGCATTTGCGGCATCGCGCTCGGAAACGCGTTCAGTGTTGGCGCGAATGCGTTGATTGCTTTCTCCGCGCGCGCGCGCCAATCGTCGCGATCAAAAATCTGCGCGAACCGCAAAAGATTCAGCGCCGCGACGGAGCTCGCCGCCGGTTCCGCGCTGTCGTTGTCGTCTTTCATGCGCAAGACGACGCTCGCATCCTTGCCGCTCGTGCTGAAGTAGCCGCCGTTCGCGCCGTCCCAAAACAAACCATCCATCGCGTTCTGCAATTCGACCGCGAACTTAAGCCACTCGATCTCGAACGTTGCCTCGTAAAGATCGACAATCGCTTGAATGACGAACGCGTAATCGTCGGCGAATCCTTCGATGTTGCTGCGGCCTTCGCGATAACTGCGGAACAAAACTCCATCGGTCCAAAGATTTCGCCGAACGAACTCTGCCGCGCGCTTAGCCGCGTCGATGTACCTCGGTTCGTTCAACGCCGCGCCCGCGCGCGCGAACGCGGAGATCATCAACCCATTCCACGCCGCGATAATTTTGTCGTCTAGATGCGGCCGTGGACGTTTGTTGCGGATCGACAATAACTTCTCGCGGTTGCGCGCGAGTGATTGCCTGCCCGCCGTAGCCTCGGCGGAGGCGGGTCGATCTTTCGCAACGCCGCGCTCAATCAAAATATTTTTGCCGACGAATTCACTCTGCGGGTCGCTCCCTTCCGGCGCGTTTCCATTCGGTTCCACGCCGTAATGTGATTTGAAAATTTCCGCGTCCTCGCCGAGCGCGTTGTCGATTTCCTTTTCCGTCCAAACATAGAACGCGCCTTCCGCGTGCTCGCGCTTTCCATGCTCGAGCAAGCTGTCGGCATCTTCGGCGGAATAGAATCCGCCATCCGGCGAACTCATGTCGCGCAACACGTAATCGAGAATGTCGCGCGTCACGCTTTCGAATTGTCGATCTTGCGTGATCTGGAACGCTTCCAAGTACGCGACCGCGAGCTGCGCCTGATCGTAAAGCATCTTTTCGAAGTGCGGCACGTGCCAGTAACGATCGACCGAGTAGCGATGAAATCCGCCGCCGAGATGATCGTGCATTCCGCCCGCGGCCATTTTGCGCAACGTGAACAGATCCATGTCGAGCGCGCGCTTCCCGTTCGCATCGCCGCGATGCCGAAAAAAATATCTCGTTAGAAAATTGAAGCTGACCGGCCGCGGAAATTTCGGAGCGTTGCCGAAACCGCCTTCGTGCGCATCGAACGTGCGCGAAAATTGTTCGAATGCTTTATCGAGAACGTCGATGTCGATCTTGCGCGAATCCTCCGAAGCGCTCTGCGATTCGCGCAGCACTTCAATGATGCGCTCGCCCTGCCCGATAATTTTCTCGCGGTTCTGTTTCCACGCCGTTGCGATTCCGGCAATCACTTTCCGGAAACCGGGATGACCTTGTCGATCTTGCGGCGGAAAATAAGTTCCGCCGACGAACGGTTGCAGATTCGGGGTGAGCCACACGCTCATCGGCCAGCCGCCGTGGCCGGTCATCGCCTGCACGAACGTCATGTAAACGCGATCGACATCCGGCCGTTCTTCGCGATCAACTTTCACGTTCACGAATTCGCGATTCATCAACGCCGCTGTCTCTTCATCCTCGAACGATTCGTGCGCCATGACGTGGCACCAATGGCAGGTCGAGTAGCCGATCGAGAGAAAGATCGGCTTGTTTTCCGCGCGCGCTTTAGCGAACGCCTCTTCGCCCCACGCAAACCAATCGACCGGATTCTCCGCGTGCTGCAGCAGATAGGGCGACTTTTCCTGAGCGAGACGATTGCGAGCCATGAAGAAGAAAACGTTCAACGCTCAACGTCCAACGTTCAACGCTTCAAATCAGAATCGCGCGGCACGTCATCATTGAACGTTGAAAGTTGAGCGTTGGACGTTGAACGTTTTCTGCTCGCTGTGGATCAAAGCACCTTCGTCTTCCTCTTTCTCACGATCGCGCTCATCGCGTTTCTCTATTCCTCGGTCGGTCACGCCGGCGCGTCTGGTTACATCGCGACGATGGCGCTGTTCGGCCTCGCGCCAAACGTCATTCGCCCGACTGCGCTTGTCCTAAACATTCTGGTGGCGTCGTTAGGCGCGTTTCAATTCTGGCGCGCAGGTCATTTCAAATGGCAACTCTTCTGGCCGTTCGCGCTGCTCGCAATTCCCGGCGCGTTCCTCGGCGGCTATCTGCAAATGCCGATGTCGATCTTGCGCGTCATCATCGGCATCGTTCTGCTCTTTTCGGCCGCGCGTTTGTTCGTCAGACGCAAAGATCCCGATGATGTGCACGCGCCGCCAATGCCCGTCGCGCTCGGCCTCGGCGGTGCGATCGGATTCCTCTCGGGATTAACCGGGACCGGTGGCGGAATTTTCCTGACGCCGCTCTTGTTGTTCGCGCATTGGGCAAAAACCAAACAAGCATCCGCCGTCTCCGCGCTGTTTATTCTGGTGAACTCGATCTCAGGCCTGACCGGCTTCGTTAGGGCGAAACAATCGATTCCATCGCTTGCCTATTCACTCGCGCTCGCCGCGCTACTCGGCGGTGCGATTGGTTCGTATCTCGGCAGTCGACGTTTTCCCGTGCGCGCGATCGCAGTTTTGCTGGCAACGGTGCTCGTGATTGCCGGCGCGAAACTAATTCTTACCCGTTGACGCTTAATTTCGGCGCGTTGTCGGGCGACCACGGATTCGTTTGATAATCCGCGGCGATAATTTTCTCCCGCTCGTTTCGCAAAAGATCGACAAGTGCATTCACGTCGAGTCCGTGACGCTTCGGCGAATACGGCGCGAGATTTTTTTCGGCGAGCGCGAAGAGACGCACCGCCGGTCGCAGACGCTTCCCATGTTTCGCATGTGTCGGGTGCTCGAAATGTTTTTGCAAATGAACAAACGCGCCGGCGGCCTGGATCAAACCCTTGAAGAAATTGTCGTCGCTCGTGTCGGTGTTGAGCCAGACTTGTTCGAGCACATCGTGCGCTTCGTAGTAACGTTGCTCGTTCCAACAGCGAAAATACGCGCGGTAATACGGGTGATCGACGATGTCGATCTTAGCGCGTTCGCCGGCCGGACCGACGAGCTCACTCACGAGCTGCGAAATCCTCTCGCCTTTGTTCATGTGCGACGTAACCTGACCGCGGCTCAGATGATGAGCAAACGAGCAGCGAATTTTTCGGAGGACGAGCGGTTACGCCGGCAGGCCCGCGTTAAAGAATGACGGTTGCCGTTTTCGTCTGTCTTGTCGTCCTCGCTGCCGTCCTGATTTTCTTCTCCGCGATCTTTTCCGGATTGGAAACGGCGCTCTTCGCGCTCAAGCCGCATCAACTCCAGCGTTTGGAGAACAATCATCCATCGCTACTCGAGTTCGTCAGGCTCTTCCGCGAAAATCCGCGCCGCGTTTTGAATCTGCTGCTCTTCGGCGACGGCTTCGTCAAAGTGCCGCTCGTCATTCTTTGTCTCGTGTTGTTGTGGCGAAATCCTTTCGCGCCGCGCGTGCCGCATACCGCGATGGTCGCGATCAGCGTTTTCGCACTCATTGTCGTGGTTTGCGATTTGATTCCGAAACTGGTCGCATTGTCCGCGCCATATCGCCTTTCGACTGTGGGCGCGTCGGCGCTGCAATTGTCATTGCCGTTGCTCGATCTCTTCGGACGCGTGTTGGAAAACTTCAGCACGGCGATTGTCGATCTTGTTACGCCGGTGAACTTGCGCACGCGGACGAAATTGAGCGAAGCGGAGATCGAAACGCTGGTCGAAATGGGCGAAGCCGAAGGCGCGCTACACGAAGCCGAGGCGGAGATGATTCAGGAAATCATGAAGCTCGGCGACAACACGGCGAAGGATTGCATGACGCCGCGGGTGGACACGTTCATGCTGGCGGATGACGTAACGAATGAAGAAGCGATCGCGCGGCTGAAAGAGAAGCGGCATCGTCGCGTGCCGGTTTACGCGGACACGCCCGACCAGGTCGTCGGCATTCTCGATGTAAAAACGTTTCTGCTCGATCCGCGCGAGCATTTCACCGAGACGATGCTGGCGCCATCGTTCGTGCCGGAGACGATGCGCGCGCTCGATTTGTTGAAACTTTTTCTCACCCACGCGCAGGGCATGGCGGTGGTGCTCGATGAATTCGGCGGCACCGAAGGAATCATCACCATGTCGGACATTGTCGAAGAAATCCTGAGCGACGCGATTCCCAGTGGAGATGTCGATCTTTACATTGAGCCGCTGGAGAACGGGCGATTTCTCGTGAGCGGCGATGCGCGTCTCGATGATTTATCGGAGCATCTCGGGTTCGAGCTCGAGGCTGACGTCATCGACACTATCGGCGGATTCGTGTTCAACCGGCTCGGCTATTTGCCGCCGAGCGGAACGAAGATCGACATCCCGCGATTGCTCATCACCGTGCGTCGCGCCGGCCGCAAACGCATCGAGG
>JBEEGX010000083.1:0-8412 GCA_041167105.1 Verrucomicrobiota bacterium | reverse complement strand
TTCCCTGTTATAGCGGGGCCGCCCTATCGATCCCGCAGACGCCAACCATAGACGGTTACTCCCGAATTTTATTCAAGCCCGTGGACGGCGTCTGCCGATTCGATGCGAGCACGTATTTTTTCGCGGGCGGCCTGGCCCCACCATTGTTAGGCGCAAGCACGCGCACAGGCATGAAAAGCGGATGCGTTTTCGCCCACGTCAAGGCCTGCCCTTTCGTTTCAAAGAATCGATCGATAACAATCGCGTTTCGCTCCTGAAGCGTGTGACCCGATCCCCGCGCTGCTTTGCGATTTCTCACCGCCGAGCCGGTATCGACCGCGGCGAGTTTCGTTCCGTCCGCCAGCACAACTTGGCTCCCATACGGAATGTGACGCGGATCGACGGCGCAATGTCCGCTCTGCAATCGGCAACCGGTCGCGGTCTTGTGTCGGCGCGTGTAACGATCCGAGCCTTTGCCGCCGCTCGCCCAATAAACGGTCACACGCGCGAGCAGCGATTTCGCGTTTGATGATTTTGCCGGTGCGCTTGTCACGGCTGGTGACACCTTTGTTAGGCGTGCGGGAGCGGTCGCATTCGCGGCTGGAATACGCGGCGACATGTTCAACGCAAAACAAGCCTGCGCTGAAAATGCTAAGACTGAAATTATGATGACCCTTTTCATAACGTCGTGAGCGAATCCGAATGGCGGATGTCGATCTTGCCCTTTGTGGGAAATTCTTCTGGGAGTGAATCGCCTCCACTATTGATTCGGAAGTGACGCCGCAAGTGGTTCCCGCTGAAGCGGTATTTTCCTCGCGCGCAAATATTTTTGCATTGCGCGTTAAAAAATCCACGAGCGCGATGTTGCTTGCGAAAAGCGCGGCGCGACTTGATCGCTAACGAATGTCGAACGTCACGCGCATCGCCATGTGGTCGGGCCCGCGCAATATTTCGACGGCGATGATGCGAAGTTGGGGAAATCGCGCCGACACGGCCGTAATCGATGAACCGTTTTACGCGTTCTATTTGAAGCAAACAGGCAAGGCGCATCCGGGTTCACACGAAATTGTCGCACAATGCGAAAGTGACGTGCACAAGATTATTACAGCTTTAACCGGGCCGGTACCTGGCGGCCGGCGCATCTTTTATCAGAAGCACATGACACATCATTTGCTGCCAAAAGTGAGTCGCGAATGGCTGTGCCAAATGACGAATTGTTTTCTCATCCGGGATCCGGCGGAAGTGATCGCGTCCTACGTGAAGAAGCACGATGTCGATCTTACGATTGTCGATCTTGGCTTTGAGCAACAGGTCGAGATTTTCAATTCGCTGCCCGATCCCCGACCGGTGATCGATGCGAAAGACGTTCTGCAAAATCCGGAGCGAACACTGCGCGCATTGTGCGAGGCGGTCGGCGTTGAATTCGATGATGCGATGTTGTCATGGCCGCCTGGCATTCGTGAGACCGACGGGATGTGGGCGAAATATTGGTACGATGAAGTTGCAAGATCGACATCGTTCCAGCCGTACGTGAAGCGTTCGCATGATGTGCCCGAACGATTCCGCGAGATTCACGAACGTTGTCGCGAATGTTATGAGCAGCTCTACAAAAATCGTCTTCTGTAGCGGCGCTCTATGAGCGTCGCTCGAATAATGCGACGGTCGTAGACCGCCGCTACAGTCAGAAAAGATGCTGCAAATATTTAACGAGAAGAACCGTGACCTGATCGTAAACATCAACGGTCGGCTGGTGCATCGCGACGAAGCCGGCGTGAGTCCGTTCGATTCGGCGGTGCAAGGTGGCGATGCGGTTTGGGAAGGGCTGCGGCTTTACGACGGACGCATTTTCAAATTGCACGAGCACCTCGATCGGCTCGAGCGCTCGGCCCGCGCGATAGCGATTGTCGATCTTCCACCACGCGAAAAAATCATGGAGGAACTGAAACGCACGCTCGCCGCGAACAAAATGAGCGACGGCGTGCACATTCGCCTAACGATTAGCCGCGGCGTAAAAATCACATCGGGAATGGACCCGCGACTCAATCAAAGCGAACCGACGCTCATCATTCTCGCTGAACACAAGTCGCCGGTTTATTCCAAAGACGGATTGAAACTTATCACCGCCTCGATCCGTCGGCCGCCGCCAGAAGTTCTCGATGCGAAAATTCATCACGCCAATTTGTTGAACTCGATCATGGCGAAGATCGAGGCGAACAATGCCGGCGCGGACGACGCCCTCATGCTCGACACGCGCGGATTCATCGCGGAGACGAACGCGACGCACGTGTTCATCGTGCGCAAAGGCGATGTCGCCACGAGCAAAACGGTCGCGTGTCCGGAAGGGATCACGCGCGCGACCGTGTTCGAGATTTGCGCAGCCGAAAAAATCCGCTGTGTGGAAGCGGATCTTTCGCCGGTTGATGTTTACACGGCCGATGAAGTGTTTTGCACCGGAACGATGGGCGAGCTTGCCGGCGTAGTTAAGATCGACAATCGCACCATCGGCAACGGCGAAGTTGGACCGATGACGAAACGATTGAGCGAACTTTACGCGCAGCGCACTGCAGCCGAAGGTGTGTCCGTGGTTTAGAAGCCTCGCACCATGCGCGCGATGGCGTGGAGCGCGACGACGATTGCCCACACGGATGGCGCAGCGATCGCGGCGAAGCCGATATGTTCGTGCACAGATTCCGAGCGGAATATTTCGGCGTTCATCGCCCAGAAGGCGCGTGATTCGCGTACTGCGGCGTCGTGTTGGACGACGGCATTGGTCGCTTCTCGCGACGGTTGATAGTTGTAGTCAGTAACGGGCAAACGCGGATGCGTCGTTTCGTTGGAGCTAATTTGAGGTGTTGGTTTCATAAAAATTCATTTGTTAGCCGATTCGTCGGCGCGGCCGGTACACACTCCGGCTGTGCGAGATTGCAACCACTGGTTGCCGCGAGTGCGGCGCCAACTTGGCGAGACCGGCGGGCTTTTTCGCCAGCGCTCGGTCAGAGAAATCTACGCACTTTATTTACAGCGGATTGCGTGCCTGTCCAGTGGAGTCGCGAGAAACCGTCGATTATTCCGAGCGCAACGCTTCGACTGGATTGACCGTCGTGGCGCGATACGCGGGCAAAAGGCACGCAATGAGCGCGGCGATTCCTAAGATCGACAACGTCATGCTGAGAAGGAGTGGATTGTAAGCGGAAGTTTGATAGAGCTGCGATGTGATCAAGCGGCCCACGGCGAGCGCGGCGGCGACGCCGATGGCGAGTCCGATCACGACCGGTTTCATTCCTTGCCTAACGATGAGCCGCAAGATGTCTCTCGTTTGCGCGCCGAGCGCCATGCGCACACCGATCTCGCCGGTGCGTTGTTCGACGCTGTAAGCGACGGCGCCGTAGATGCCGACGGTCGCGAGGAGCAACGCCACGCCCGCAAAAACGCCTAACAAGATCGTCATCAAACGTTGTTGTCCAAGCGCTTGCGCGACGACCGCTTGCATCGCCTGCGGTTGCGCGATGGCTAGGCGCGGATCGACACTCGTTAGGGCGGATTGCACCTGTCGCGTCACCGCGTCAGTCGGTATTCTGCTACGGACGGCGAGGCCGACAAATGGAAAATTTTCCTGCGCCCACGGGCGATAAAATTCGAAGTCGTTCGATTCGGTGACCCGACGTGAACGGACATCGCCGACGACCCCGACAATCTCGACCGGCGTTCCAGCGCTGGTGACGAGCAACGTTTTGCCGATGGGATTTTCGTTACCGAAAACTTTCTTCGCTCCGGCGGCGCTGATCAGCACGACGTTTTGTCGATCTTGCACGTCGTGTTCGTCGAAGTCGCGCCCGGACAACAGCGGAATGCCCCACGTCTTCAAATATCCCGGCACGACGTCGTGACTTGGCGCGGTCGAGCGTTTATCCACCGGCGGCAGGTCTTTGTCCGCGCGCGCGTATAAAGTCGCGCCGCCGCCCGCGAGTGGAATGTCGCCGCTGATGGTGACGTTTTCGAAACCCGGGACGTTGCGCAATGCCGCCAATGTTTGATCGACAAATCGTGTGCGCGATTGTTGATCGGGATATTGCGCTTGCGGCATGGTGACGAAGCCGACCCAGAGATGTTCCGGACGGAAACCGATGTTGGTGTTGCTCAATCTGATGAAACTGGTGATGAGCAGCGCCGCGCCCGCGAGCAATGTGACCGAGAGCGCGACTTGTGCGCCGACGAGAATTTTGCGGAAGCGTTGTTGTTTCGGGCTGCCGGCGGTGCCGCGGCCGCC
The DNA here is from genome assembly GCA_041167105.1 of Verrucomicrobiota bacterium. GTDB lineage: Bacteria > Verrucomicrobiota > Verrucomicrobiia > Chthoniobacterales > UBA10450 > JAJPGZ01. The sequence goes on along the minus strand of JBEEGX010000083.1, from coordinate 4,166 downwards.
TTCTTTCAAGCCATCGACGATATCGGCGCGCGAGCTTTGCAACGCGGGATAAACGCCCATGACCAGACCGGTCAAGATCGACAATCCAATGGTGAAGCCGAGCACGCCTAACGACATGGCGGAGCCGGCGAAATTCGGTTCGAGCGGGAGAAAATTCGCCGCCATTTGCGGGACGAGCGGGACCAATCGCCAGGCCACGAACGCGCCGACGATTCCGGCGATGACGCTCACGAGCATGCTTTCGAAGATGAACAATCGCACCACGCTCGCGCGCGACGCGCCGAGGGCGATGCGCAACGCGATCTCGCGCCGGCGGCTGCTAAACCTAACGAGAAGCAAATTCGCGACATTGCTGCACGCGATGAGCAAGACGAACGCGACCGCGGCAAATAATGTCGCGAACCCCGGGCGCAAATTTCCGGTGATCGTTTCCTGGATCGGTTTGATCGACAACGTGGCCGAGCTGTCGATCTTTTCCGGAGAGGCCGAGCGATAACTTTGTTCCATCGACGGCAGCGCCGCGTTCGCCTGCGCTAGCGTCATGCCCGGTTTCAATCGCCCGAGCACGCGCAGAAATCCGGTGCCGCGCATCATGCGTTCGTTTGTGAATCCGGGAATGAAGAATGGCTTCGTCGTCCAGACTTCCGCCGGCGGTTGCGCGCCGAACCACGCCGCCGGTTGGTTCGCGAGCACGCCGACGATCGTGCACGCGACGCCGTCGAGATTAATGCTGCGACCGATCGCGTTCGGATCGCTGCCCAATCGTTTCCGCCAGAAATTTTCCGTGACAAGCGCGACGTCGGCGCCTTCCTCTTCGTTAGGCAAAAAATTGCGGCCCATGATTGGGCGCACGCCGAGGACCTCGAAATAATTCGCGGTCACCCGACCGCCATTGAGCTGCACCGGATCGCCGATGCCCGTCAACGTGAACGGCGTTCCATTCTCCGCCGCGAATCCATCGAAGAGCGGCTGGCCTTCGCGATCGTGCATGAAACGCGGCGCCGAGAGCGCGATCTCGGTCAGCCCGCGGTCCTTCGCGTTGGCGAAAACTTGCAACACGCGCGCCGGTTCCTTGAACGGCAGGCCGCGCAGGAAAAGATCGTTGATCAGCGAGAAGATCGCGGTGTTGAGCCCGATCCCGAGCGCGAGTGTGAGCACGGCGAGGAAAGTGAAGCCGAGCGATTTGCCCAGCTGACGAAAAGCGAAGCGAAGATCAGTCATCATAGAAGGATAGGAGTTACAGGATTAAGAGGATGCACGGATTTCCAAAAGCAAAACGAAGATCGGCTTGTCGCGCCGTAGTCCGAGGAAGGCGGATCATCATAAGATCGACATGTACTATTATTGAGACGCATCAACCAGCGCGGTTGGATTCAATTAAGAGACGTCGCTAACAAGGAGATTTGTTTGAATGATTCGCAGGATTAAAAATGATTGTGGCTCCCGCTTGAATCGAGCTAATCCTTTCCGTCCATGACGGCATTCGAACACGTCACGACGCTGCTGTCTTTCGTTTACGCCTTGGCGCTGACCCATCTGCTCGCGCGCATCGCTGAGCTCGTCGTCGCACGCGAACGCGTCCGCTTTTCCGGATTACTCGCGCTTGGGATGCTCAATGCCGTGCTTTTGGTTTTCACGAACTGGCTGTCCATTTGGGATCTTCGTTCGATCAAAAGCTGGGACATTGTTTCGATCAGCGTCCAATTTCTCTTCGCCGTCGCGTTGTATTTTCTTTGCGTTGTGTTGGGGCCGAAAACTCCCGATGAAGGCGTGATCGATCTGGAAGATTTTTACTGGCGGCAGCGGCGATACATCTATGGCGCTCTTCTTGCCATCGCAATCCTGTCGTTGATTGCGAACATCGCTTTCCTCAAGAGCGCGAATGCGTCTCTCTTCCTGAAAGAAAACGCGGTCGTTCTGCCGATGCTGGTCCCGGTCGTGCTCGCACTGATCTCTCGCGCGCGCTGGGCGCAATGGACTGCCGGCGTCGGGTTTCTGGCGCAGAATCTTGTATACACCATCCTGTTTTGCCGCGCGCTCAGTTGATTCGTCGCAAGATCGACAATCACATTTCGGCGATTAGCGTTTCGCAAACATGGAAACGCCCGACTGGCCATCACTGTCCGATGAGCAACTTCTCGAGCGTCGCATTTCCACGCTCGGGTTGAAGCTTGAGGGCACGGCGCTCGAACCGTTGGTCAAACAGCTTCACGATGAGCTTGCGGCCAAAGGGCTGACGTTTAATCCGCCGGTGCACATCGGCGATGAATGGTTCGTGCCTGTCGATCTTCCGGCGATCTTTGTTCCGTTTTTTCTCGTGCACAATCGGCTGCGCGGATTGGAACGGAGCATGATGCTCGAAGTGGAAGGCGAAACGCCGGAGTGGTTCATGAAATTGATTCGCCACGAAACGGCGCACGCGTATGCGCATGCCTACGAACTGCATCGGAAGAAAAAATGGCAGAAGGTTTTCGGGAAAACTTCGCGCGAAGGAACGCCAATGACCTATCGACCCCGACCGTTCAGCCGCAGTTACGTAACGCATCTGGAGGATTGGTACGCGCAGAGTCATCCGGACGAAGATTTCGCGGAGACGTTCGCGGTTTGGTTAACACCGGGACTCGATTGGCGAAAGGAATACACCGGCTGGCGCGCATTACGGAAAATTGAATACGTCGATGAGTTAATGAAGTCGCTCGCGGCCAAACCGCCGACGCACATGCCTAACTATCGCGCGGCGGAATACAGCGGTCTCAATGTAAAATTGAAAACGTATTACGCGCGGAAGCGGAAACTTTACGAGGACACCTATCCCGATTTTTACGATGTCGATCTTCGGCAGCTTTTCACGGCGCAGCCGGGCCCGGGGCGAATTTATGCGAGCTCGTATTTGCGCCGGAGTCGGCGGCGGCTGTTGAACGCGGTCTGTCAGTGGACGAATGAGAAAAAATTTCGCGTGAACAAATTGCTTTCGCGATTGATCGAGCGCGCGGATCAACTTGATTTGCACGTGCTCAATGACGATCCGCAGCAAGATTTTCGCGTGACTTCATACATCACGACGCTGGTGATGAATTATCTTCACACCGGCAAATTCAAGCGCACGAAATGAAGAAGCAGCTCAAGGTCCTGGTCCTGTTCGACGGTACGAGTCCGACCAAGATCGACCAGGATTTCAGCGAGGAAATGAAAACGCCGGACTGGCGGACGGAGAAGAATGTGATGGAGGCGCTCGGCACCCTCGGTCACGCCGCGGAGCATCTCGCCATTTATGACGATGTCGATCTTCTGCGGCAAAAATTGGAAACGTTCGCGCCCGATGTGCTTTTCAATCTGGTCGAGCAATTCAAAAACAATTCCGGGTTCGATCAGAACATCGTTTCGTTTTTGGAAATGCAGGAGCTGCCGTTCACCGGTTGCGGCTCGACCGGGCTGACGTTGTGCAAACACAAAGGCATCTCGAAAAAAATCCTGCACTACCACGGCATCCGCGCGCCGAACTTCGTCGTCATTCCGCGCGGTCAACGCATCGGCCGGCCGAAACATTTGAAATTTCCGATTTTGGTGAAGCCGGTAAAAGAGGAAGCATCCTACGGAATTTCCCGCGCGTCGTTCGTCGAAAATGATGAGCAATTTCGCGAGCGCATCGGATTCATTCACGAGAAATATAAGAGCGATGCGATTGCCGAGGAGTACATAGAGGGCCGCGAACTTTACGTCAGCATCATGGGCAATACGCGGCTGACCGTTTTCCCGATTCGTGAAATGGTTTTTCGCGAAGTCCCGCCTAACGAGCCGAAGATCGCGACCTTCAAGGCGAAGTGGGACGAGGAGTACCGGAAGAAGTGGGGGATGGAAAACCAGTTCGCGGAGAATCTCGATCCTGCGCTCGTGGCCGAGATCGAAGACATCTGCAAACGCATTTACCGATTGCTCACGATCGACGGTTACGCGCGCATCGATCTGCGATTGAGCGCGGAGAACAAAGTTTATTTTATTGAAGCGAATCCGAATCCGCATCTGGCCGACGACGAAGACTTCGCGATGGCGGCAGACAAGGCGGGGCTGCCATATCCGGAGTTGATTGATCGCATCGCGCGGCAAGGAATGAGCGCGGTGCGCGACTGAAGAATCTCGCACGACGGACACGAAGGCCACAACGGACA
>JBEEGX010000082.1:0-10253 GCA_041167105.1 Verrucomicrobiota bacterium | reverse complement strand
GCGCACGATTCGCGCGAGTAATTTTTTTCCCGAACCGGATGTCGATTCCGCGGTGGTGCGACTCGAGCCGCGCGATGCCCACGAGCTGCCGGCGTGCGACCCAGATGTACTTGTCGATCTTGTCCGGCGCGGATTCGGTCAGCGCCGCAAACAACTTGGCAAATTATTGCGCGAGCAAATACCGAATTGGAGCGAAGCGGCGGCTGCGATTGACGTCGACGCGGACGCGCGCGCGGAAACTCTTTCGCTCGAGCAATGGATCGCGCTAACGAACTTTGCTCGCCCGATACAGCTGCCCGAGGCGAAGGAAGAATTGTTCCCGGTCGTAGACGAGAACGACCGGATCCTACGGGCGGCTCCGAGGGGCGAAGTCCATGCGAATAACTTGCTCCATCGCGCCGTGCACATCCTCATTTTTAACCCCGCCGGCGAGGTCTTCCTGCAATGGCGGGCGCGGACGAAAGATCGACATCCACTGCGGTGGGATTCCAGTGCCGCCGGGCACGTCGATGCCGGCGAAGATTATGCCGAAACCGCCGGCCGCGAGCTGGAAGAGGAACTTGGGATCAAAACCAAGCTCGAAGAGATCGCGCGGCTGCCCGCGAGCGACCGAACCGATCAGGAATTCGTCCGCTTGTATCGCGGAGAGTATGAAGGCGCCTTCGTTTTGAATCGCAGCGAGATCGAGGCGGGTGAGTATTTCCCGCCCGCGATCGTCACCGGATGGATAGCGGCGCGGCCGGGCGATTTCGCGCCCGGCTTCGCCGAATGTTGGAAGGCGTTCTGCGCGTCAACGCAGAGACAGCGCTAGTGCCGTTTCTTTTTGCCGCGCGCAGAAGATGTCGATCTTCCACCACCGCCGCGCATGGCAGAGCCCTTGAACCTTCGCGCCGCGCGCCGGGCAGCTTCCTTGCCGCCGTAAACGGAGTCGCTGAACATTTTGGTAATGGCTTTAGCGCCACGCAGAAAATGGACTTGGAATCCGTGCGTTTGCTTCTTCGCGCGGGATTTGGTGTCAATTCGTCGGATGTTTGATTCTGAGTCTGGATTTGGACGTCGTCGCATGAGGTTTCGAGTTTAGGTAGAGGTTAACGAGAATCAACGGACAGCTTCCCTTTGCGATCCGTTCATTATTTCATCAGGTGAAGGTAGGTGCCAATGCTCCCATTTGTTTTTGTATTCTTCGGTAGGCAGAAGCACATAGCACGGGTGACGTGGGGCGCGCAACCACGTGATTAAGTTAACGAGTTCATTTTCCGCCATCGTCGTGCACCCCGCGGTCGGCCGATTCACTCCGCGACGAATGTGAAAGAAAATCGCGCTCCCGTGTCCGGGCACCGGCGGATCGGAGTTGTGGCGAATCTCCACGAGCCATCGATAGGCAAAATCGTTATGCCGCATTTTTTGTTTCTCAAACCACGGCGGCGGATTGTCCACGTCTTCAATGGTAACGAACTTGTTATAATTCGGGCTCTGCACATCATCGATCCATGCGTCTGCGCGCGTGACCTGATGTGACGGATAGTCTGCACCGCGCGGCAACTGCGCGTCGTAAGTGTAGATTTTTCCGATCCGAAAAATTCCGGCCGGCGCGCGACCGTCCCGTTCGGTTTTACGTAAACCGGCTTCGTCTTGGCCGGCGATGCCGCTGCCCCAGGCCAGACCCGTCTTGCCGAACAACACGGAGGTCGGCGGACTAACGGGTTTCCACGGCGCGCGCGCATCGGCGCGCTCGAACAATCGCAATTTCCCGTGAATCGAATTCCAATCCGGCGCGATGCCGACGATAAGTTGCGTGCAATCGTCCGGGACACCGGCGGCAAATGCGCTGCTTGCCGTTAGGGCCAGCGCAGGCAAGATCGACAATCGCAAGATCGACATAAACATTTTGGCAAGCTAAAGGCGCAATGTAACCGCGCGGTGAAAAAATCTATCGCCATCCTTCTGCTCTTCATCGCCGTGTTCGTCTGTTACACGCCGGGCGTGCGCGACGGCTTTGTCTGGGACGACACCGCGCTCGTCCTGCGCGATCCGCTCATTCGCAGCTGGCGTCTGATTCCCGAAGGTTTCAATCACTTCCTCTTCGTGGACGCGACCGCGTCCGATTTTTATCGGCCGATCCAGCGGCTCGTTTACACGATCATCTATTGCGGCTTCGCTTTTAATCCGCTGCCGTATCACCTCGCGAGCATTCTCGCGCACGCGCTTGCCGCGATCGCGCTTTTCCTTTTCGCGGATGAATTGCTGCGCGCGTTCAATGTGCGCCGGAAATGGATCGCATTCATGGCGGCTTTGATTTGGGCAATTCATCCCGTCCACACCGCCGCCGTCGTGTATGTCGCGGGACTGGCCGATCCACTGGCAGCAATGTTCGGATTTTTCGGGTGTTACGCGTCGCTGCGAAGCAAGCAAAATCCGCTTTTGTGGCTCACACTCGCGACTGCGGCGTTCACCTTGAGCGTGCTGAGCAAAGAAATCGGATTCGTCTTCATTCCATTGTCGATCTTAGCGGTGGCGTTTGCGCATGGCTGGCGCGGCCTGTGGAAAATTGCGGTCGTCGCTGTCTTTGTTTGCGGGATTTATTTCAGCGTGCGCAGCGCGGCCGAGCATTATCCCGCGCCGCTGCCGCGCGTTGTTTCCAGCATGTTCGTTAGGCCGATCACGATGGCGCGCGCATTCGCCGAATACACCGGCCTGATCCTGCTCCCGATCAATCTGCACATGGATCGACAAGTGGACGCGTTCGTTGCCAATCACAACATCGACGCGCCGGCCATGCGCGAATTGCAGAGCGTGCTCGGCGTCGCGCTCATCGCGCTCGTGGTTTGGTTCGCATTGCGCATGCGAAAACGAAATCGATTTGTGTTTGTCTGTCTTGCTCTCGCGGGCGTGAGCTATCTGCCGGTGAGCGGAGTGTGGTTGCTCAATGCCGCCGTGGCGGAACATTGGCTTTACATTCCGAGCGCGTTTGTCTTTCTCGCGGCGACAGCGGCGATTGTCGATCTTGCCCAAAACAGGACCGCGCAAATGACGATGTCGATCTTAGCAGCAGCGTGGTGCGTCTTTCTTGGCGCGCGCACATTCGTGCGGACATTCGATTGGAAAGATCAGCGCACATTTCTCGAACGCACGATTGCGCATGGCGGAGATTCGGCGCGCATGCTCATCAATCTCGGCGGGCTCGAGCTGAGCGAAGGACATGTCGATCTTGCAAAGAAACATTTGCAGGCGGCATTGAAGAAAGAGCCGGACCAGCCGATGGCGGTGATCAATCTCGCGGCCGCAGCATTGAAGGAGAACGATTTCAAAACCGCGCGCGAATTGCTCATGCGCGCGACGCAGATGCCGATAGTCGATGCGCGCGCCTCCGAGCTTCTCGCCGTGCTCGAAAGCAAAGAGCATGGCCGCGCCGATCTGATGCGATTGCGGCTGGCGGCGCGCACCGGATTTCCCGATTGGTCGATCGAGAAACGCTACATCAAAGTGCTGGATGAAGTTGGATCGACATCGGCGGCGATCGCGGAGACGAAACATTGTCTGGCGACGCAATGGTGGCGCGCCGAAACATGGCAACTGCTCGGTACGTTACTGAAAAAGTCGGGCGACGAAAATGCCGCGGCCGCAGCGTTCGCGCGCGCGCAGGATTACGATGTGCATCTCGACGCGCATGCCGCCGCGCTCTAAGCGGACGACGATTTACGAATTTCGTCGCATCTAACGCGGCCATCCCTAACGAACATGATTGAGCTCTGAATAAGGCAGAGCCGTAATTCGTCTCTTCTACAACTATGAAAACATCATTTCTAATCGGAGCAATTTTGGGCGTTTTAGGGTTGGCCATTGTTCCGCTACACGCTCAAACCCAAACCAGCGCGACATCGTCGAGCTCGGGATACGTTGAGAGCAGCAAGATCATCGGCACAACCGTGAAGACTTCGTCCGGTGAAGACGTCGGCACGATTAAGGACATCGTGCTCGATCGCAATTCGGGCTGCATGGCTTACACCGTTCTTTCCACTGGCGGCACCGCCAGCCGTGTTACCGGTAGTTCGAAAACCGTGGCCGTCCCGTGGTCGGTTTATTCTTACGATCCGGGTTCGCGCGTTGTGACGACGCGCATTGAGAAGGACCGAATCTACAACGCACCGGTGTTTGAATATTCGCGCATCAATGACACGACCTACTTCAGTAACGTGAGCCAGCACTTCGGCGTCACTTCGGGCGTGGGCGTGGGCGTCGGCACCTCCACCACGACTGGCGTTCAAACTGGATCGACAACTACCGGCACCAGCACGAGCACCGGCACTGGCGCTTCAACTAACGTCAGCGCTTCACCTTCGGCCAGCGCGAGTGTGAGCGCGGCGCCATCAGCCAGCGCAACTGTGAGCGCGAGTCCAAGCGCATCGGTCGCGCCGTCAGCATCAGCATCGCCCTCCGCCAGCGCTTCAGCCAGCGCGTCGGCCAGTCCGTCCGCTAGCGCGGCAACGAGCACACGTGGTGCGCGCAGTTCGGCCAGCCCATCCGGCACCGGCAGCGGTGCAGGATCGACATCCACTTCGGGAAAACACCACGGCAGCGCGACCAGCGAATCTGCCGCTGGCGCAACCTCGCCGAGCGAGAGCGGCAGCCCGTCTGAATCTGGCGAGACCAAAAAAGGTAAAAAGCACAAGGCTTCAACCGAGGAAGGATCAAGCACCAGCTCGAGCCCGGAGAGCACTCCGCAAGAATAATTAACTTTTTCGCCGGGAAGTAGGGCAGCGAAAAATCAAAGACCGCGGGAACGCGCAAGTGTTCCCGCGGTTTTCTTTTTTGTTAGATCGACAATGACAAGATCGACATCTACATCGTCGCCGTCGCGCGCTCGACAATGGCAGTGTCGTTAGGCAAATACTTCACCGCCGCCAGCCACGCGACCGCCGCGACCAGCATGACGAGCGAGACGAAGAGAAACGCAATCGTCATGTTCGAATGCCCGGCGATGAATCCAATGGTTGGGAACGCCGCCGCGTCGCCGAACAAATGAATGATCAAAATATTTAACGCGAAAGCTGAGGCGCGGACTTTCGGGAGCGCAACATTCGCGAGCGCTGTGTTCGATGGCCCGGTGTTGAGAAACATGAAGAAGACTGCGGCGAACATGAGAAACCACGCCGCTGGAAATGGCGTAAACAGCATCACGACGAACAATGGAAAGGCGACGACCATGCCGAGACCGGAGACAAGAAAGTACGACCCCGGATATTTTGTGCGCATGCGATCGCCGGCCCAGCCGCCGAGTAAAGTGGAGATCAATCCCGCCACGACGATGATGGCGCCGAAATATTTTGTGGCCGATGGCGGTTGACCGCGAAATTGCAAATAGGCTGCGACCCAAAAACCAATTCCGCCGATCGCAAACGTCATCGCCGTTTGCGCGACGCAGTTGAGCAAGTACGACGGCGTTTGCAGTAATCGCACGTAATCGGCGCGCGTGGGCCGCTGTCGTTCCGGTCGCACGATGCCCGACGCGCGCGGGTCGCGTTGGAAAAAACAAAACGCGCCTAACAACAAGCCCGGCGGCGTCACCGCGTAAAAGGCGGTGCGCCAACCCCAATGTTCGCTAATCCAACCGCCGAGGACGTAACCAAGCGCGCTGCCTACCGGAATCGCTGCGCAAAAAACTGCCATCACGCGACCGCGCGTCGCGATCGGAAACAAATCCGCGAGCACCGTCGGCGCGGCTGGTCCGTATCCGCCTTCGCCGATGCCGATGAAGACTCGCGTGATTAATAACGCGCCGAACGTTGCGGCCAATCCGGACGCGCCACTCGCAAGGCTCCACAAGATCACGGCCGAGCCGATAATGATCCAGCGCGAGAAACGGTCGGACAACCAGCCGAGAGCCGGCGCGGCCAGCATGTAAGTCACGAGGAACGCGGTCCCGAGCGAACCGGTGATCGCCATGGCGTTACGATTTGTTGCCGCGAAAAATGTCTCACGGATTTGCGGCTCGACCGCGGCCAGAATCTGGCGGTCGATGTAATTGAAGAGATTGATGCCGAGCAACAACCCCAGCGCGACGCGCGCAGATGACGATGTCGATCTTGCCTCGCTCATCGGCATGCGATTGCCGATTTTGCCGATTGCGTCGCGCGCTCCGCTCGTGAAATCATAAACCGTGAATCGTAGCAGCCGAGCCGAACGCGTGCTTTATGCGTTCGGTATTTTCCTCAGCCGCACGTTTTATCGAGTGAACGCCTTCGGTCAAGGGCGATTGCCGTCAGGCGGATTCCTGCTTTTGCCTAACCACATCTCTTTCGTCGACGCCATGGTGCTGCAGCTCGCCTGCCCCGGCCGCCGCATTCGTTACATCGTCGACGAAGGTTTTTATCGTAAACCGATCTTGCATCCGTTTTTGAAATTGCTCGGCTGCATCCCGATCTCCGCGCGCCGGGCGAAGGACGCGGTGCGTGATGCCGCCGAACAAATTCGCGCCGGCGAAATCGTCTGTCTTTTTCCCGAAGGACAACTGACGCGATCGGGAACGTTACTGCGTTTGCAACGCGGCTATGAACTCATCGCGCGTCAGGCGGATGCCGTTGTCGTTCCGGTTTGGCTCGATCAGCTCTGGGGTTCGATCTTCTCTTTCCAAGGCGGAAAGTTTTTTCGCAAATGGCCGCGACGCATTCCGTATCGCGTGACCGTCGCATTCGGCGAGCCGCTGCCTAACGAGCGCGCCGATATGGCAACGGTACGCGAAGAATTGCTCAAGCTCGGCGAATTTTGCTTCAGCCGGCGAACAACGTTAGATCGACATCTTGCGGACGCGGCCGTGCGCGGATTGAAACGGAAACCATTCGCCACTGCCGTCATCGATGGACTCGATGATAGCGCGCTCACCAATTCGAAACTGTTAGGCGCCGCCGCTGCGCTCAGCCGCGAACTGCGCCGGAAATTCCCTAACGAATCGCGCATTGCCATTGTCCTGCCGGCGACCAAAGGCGCAGTCGTTGCGAATCTCGCCGTTGTTCTCGCCGGCAAAGTCCCGGTCGGTTTGAATTTCACGAGCGGCCGCGCCGCCATCGAATCGTGCTGCAAACGCGCCGAGCTCCGCGTCGCCATCACCGCCACCGCGTTCATGGAACGGCTCGGCGATTTTCCATGGCCGGAGCAGGTCGTGAAGCTCGACGAGATCATGCCGCCAATGAAGATGTCGATCTTGCGTTGGTGGATGATGTCGATCTTCGCTCCAGCCGCGCTGCTCTGTCGGCTTCTCCAGATTCCGAAACACGGCGGACACAACGAAGCCATTCTGCTTTTCACCAGCGGCAGCTCGGGCGAACCGAAAGGCGTCGTCCTCAGTCACCGAAATATTCTCGGCAACGTCGCGCAATTTAACGTCCTGCTCGACGCCACACCTAACGATGCCATTCTCGCGTCGCTTCCGTTTTTCCACAGCTTCGGCTCGACCGTCACGCTTTGGTATCCGCTCGTCGAAGGCGTGCGCACGGTCACGACGCCAAATCCGCTCGAGTCCGCCAAAAATGCCGCTTTGATCGACAAGTACAAAATCACGTTGCTGCTAGCGGCGCCGACATTTCTGCGCGGCTATTTGCGCAAAGCCGAGCCGGAACAATTTCGCAGCTTGCGCCTCATCATCACCGGCGCCGAAAAACTGCCGCTCGATCTCGCCGAAACATTCGAGAAAAAATTCGGCAAACACGTTTACGAAGGCTACGGCCTGACGGAGACCGCGCCGGTCGTGAGCGTCAATCTTCCCGAACCGGCGCGCAAAAATCCTAACGACGTCGTGCAACCATCGAGCCGCGTCGGTTCCGTCGGCAAGATGGCGCCGGGAATCGCGGCCGAGATTCGCGAGCCGGAGACCGATCGCAAATTGTCGCTGCACGAAACCGGAATGCTCTGGCTGCGCGGTGTAAATATTTTCGAAGGCTACCTGCACGATGCCGAGCGAACCGCCGAAGTTGTGCATGACGGCTGGTTCAAGACCGGCGACATCGGCCGCTTCGATGAAGATGGATTTCTTTACATCGAAGGACGACTCTCGCGCTTTTCCAAGATCGGCGGCGAGATGGTGCCGCACGAAGCGCTCGAACAAAAAGTTCTCATCGCGCTTGATCTCAGCGGCCAATCGGATCGACTCATCGCCATCGTCGGCGTCACTGACGAAACAAAAGGCGAAGCGGTCGTCCTGCTCAGCGCAGTAGATGTCGATCTTGCGCAGTTGCGCGAGAAACTGCGCGAAGCTGGCGTGCCGAACCTGTGGATTCCGAAAAAGTTTTGCCGCATTGACGCGATTCCTCTCCTCGCGTCCGGCAAACTTGATCTGGCAAAATGCGTCGAAGCGGCGAACGCGTGTGATTGAATTGTTTCATCGCGCCGCAAATTTTGCGGCGTCCAAATTCATGCGGGCGCTTTTCGGCTGCGTCGCGCGCGTCCACGTCTTGCGTCGTGAAAACGCCGAACGCGCCGGCGCATTTTTCCTCGCCTCCAATCACATCAGCCATTTCGATCCGCTCATCATTTCGGCGATCGTTAGGCGAAAAATCGATTGGATGGCGATGGCGGAATTTTTTCCGCACCCAGTCATCGGACGATTTTTGCGCGCGGTCGACGCCATCCCGGCAGATCGACATCGTGCGGATCGGAAAACCATTCGCACCGCGATTGAGCGACTCAAGCGCGGCCGCGCCGTCGGAATTTTTCCCGAAGGCGGCATTCGTCATGGCGAAACTTCGGTGCTCGCAGGAGCGCGATTGCGGTCCGGCCTTTCCGCACTCGCGGATATGACCTCGGTGCCGATCTTGCCGTGCGTGATTCTCGGGACCGATCGCCTTTATAATAAACGTCGCTGGCTGCCGGTGCGTCGGACGCGGGTTTGGATCGCGTTCGGCGAAATGATTCCAAGTTCAAGCGATCGCGAACGAACCGAAAACGAATTCAACGAGGCATTGCAGAAGTTGTATGCCGAGCTGCGCGGAAAGTTCGTCCTCACGCCTAACGACCTGCCGCATTCGCCGCAGGAACGGATGAGAGAATGATCGACCGCGCTCGCGCATTTGTCGCCGACGCGTTCATGTGCGCGGCGATCAACGTTCTCCAATGGCGACATCGGCTCGATGAAAACAGTCGCGCCGAGATGGAGCGCTACGTGAGCGAATGCGAAAAGCTGACGGTGCACGAGTACTACGCCGCGCCGGACGATGTCGATCTTGCGAAAATGATTCACGCAAGATCGACAATCACCTGGCCGAGTCCGGTCTCGACGAATTTTCCGGCGAACAATACCGCGCGCGTTGATTGCTTTCCGTGCGCGCGCGGTTGGAGCGCGCCGACCGTGTTGCTGCTGCACGCGCTCATGTCCGCCACGCACATCGGTTACCGCCGTCTCGCGCGCCGGTTCAACGAACTCGGCTGGAACGCGTGTTTCGTCCACCTGCCGTATCATTACTCGCGTGTGCCGCGCGGTTATTGGAACGGCGAGCTCGCCATCACCGCAAATTTAATTCGTAACGCCGAAGGTTTGCGCCAGGGCGTGATCGAGCTGCGGCAATTGTTAGGCGCGTTGCGCGCGCGCGGCTGCAACGAATTTGGAATTCTCGGCAGCAGTTACGGCGCGTGGATCGGCGCGCTGCTCGCATGCGTCGAGCGCGATCTCCGTTTCGTTGCGCTCATGGCGCCGATCGTGAATGTCGAACACGCGATCTGGGAAAGTCCCGGCACGTATTTCATGCGACGCGAATTGCGGCGCGTCGGAATTGCGCCGTCACTGGTCGCTCGACATTTTCATCTCAGCTCGCCGGCTCGCAATGAGCCGCTTTGCGGCGCCGAGCGCGTTTTGTTTGTCGCCGGCGAATACGATTTGATCGCCAGGCCTAACGACATCGAGGAAGTGCATCGCAAATGGCGCGGCTCGGAACTCCTGCGCGTGCCGCAAGGGCATTTCGGCTATCGTATGCTCCGCGAGACGATGACGCGACTGAAAGACCGCGGCTTGTAATTGTCGATCTTAGTCGAGCCAGTCCATGCTCGTGAGAACCTGGCGAAAGTTTTCGTTATCAACTGACAGCGCCGGCAGCCATTCATCGATCTCTTCTCGCCTCCACCAGCCCGATTCGTTAAGCCGCGCGAAACGATAACGATACAATCGCGCGCGAATGTAGTGCGGCGGCGCATTGGGAAATGGATTGTGCGCGATGAGCGAGAGCGTGCCGGCATCGTTATGCAGAAGTTTCCAGACGAAATGCAGCGTC
>JBEEGX010000081.1:0-11597 GCA_041167105.1 Verrucomicrobiota bacterium | reverse complement strand
CGAAGTTGAAGCGAGCGGAGTATGCTATCGCCTAAGCAGCTCGAACTCGTTTTCAAAACCACGGATTACCCCCTCACCCCAGCCCTCTCCCTCAGGGAGAGGGGGACGACGCAGCCGCCGGGTGAGGGTGAATCCGATCCGATTCGGCGAAGCGAAGATGTCGATCTTGCGCGACGCGCGCGCGAACTCCTGCGCATTCACGGCGCCGCGCGAATTGCTAACGAAGTTCGGGTGGAATGGAACGCGCGCCTGAAAAGTTGCGCAGGTCGCGCCGATTACCGTCACAAACTCATCTCACTCAATCCGCGCCTGCGAGATCACCCGCACGAAATCGAGCGCACATTTCTGCACGAGCTCGCGCATTTACTCGCGCAATTTCGCGGTGGTCGTAAGCGCGTTCCGCCGCACGGACCAGAATGGCGCGGGGCCTGTCGCGACTTGGGAATCGCCGACGAAAAACGTTGCCACAATCTCCCCTTCCCGATTCGCGAACGCATTCGCCGTTTCCTCTACAAATGTCCGAACTGCGCCCGCGATTTCCCGCGCGTGAAAAAAATTCGTCGCGCCATCGCCTGTCTCGCCTGTTGCCGCACGCATAACGACGGTGGGTTCGATTCGCGGTTTCGATTGCGATTAATCGCCTAACGATTAGCCCATGCGAGTATGCGCTCGATCTGTCGCGCCTCGTCTAGTATGTTTTGCTCGCAGACTCTGATATTGGCAGATCGCTTGAGAGAGCGTCGGTGCTGCAGGTGGCGTAATAGTAACTTAGCGTGTACGCCGCAGTTCGAATCACCGTGATCAATTCCGCGCTGCGCTAATATAAAGTAGTATTGATCATCCTTTGGTAGCATATCGTCAGTCAGATGGACCGCGCCAAACGTAAGCGTGAAGTGTGTGGTTGCCACCCCCGACGTCTGGCAGAGTAATGACGCCATCTTCAGCGACCTTTGCGCGAAAGCTGTCGCCTTCGGCTAGCCTAGCTTGGTCTGGTATACCCTTAACGACGAATATCGAGCCGACATAGCCGGGATAGGATGGATCAACGACGATGCCTTGCGGGAGAACTTGCGTAACGCGTCCCCAAAGCTCGTACACCTTACCCGTTCCGTGCCGGGATGCAGTTGCCTGTGGTTGTTGGCGCGCGTTGTCTTCCGTCGCTTTTTCTTTCGAAGCTTGTTGCTTAGCAGTGAGCTTCTGCTGTTGTTGTATGAGCTGTCGTTGTGCTTCTGCATCCGCGGCGGCAAACTTTGCAGCTTTATCGGGATCGTACCGATACTTCTTTTGTAACTCTGCAGGAAGATCCGCCAACATGACGTGGGCTACGCCAGCGTCATGCGTCACGCTAAGATACGCTGGTGTTACATTGGTAACCGTAACGTTCTTAAGAACAGTTCCGTCGCGTAACGTGATGTCTTCGGCTTGAAGCGTTGCAATCGCGATACAGCAAAAGATTAAAAGTAGTATTCTCATACGCAGAAGAACCTAACGAGAGACAGACAAAGGTTCACAACACGAAATCCGGTCATACAATTTAGACTTCATTCTCGTTAGTCTCGCCTTTCGTGTTCTGTTCTCCGCGCAGTTTCGCCTGGATGAACATGTCGATCTTGCCGTCCATCACTTCCTGCACGTTCGAGGTTTGCGCGCCGGTGCGGTGGTCCTTCACCATTTGATAGGGCTGGAAAACGTAGCTACGAATCTGGCTGCCCCACGCAATGTCGCCTTTCTCTCCGTATTGCCGGTCGATCTCGGCGCGCTTTTTGTCTTCTTCGATTTCGTAAAGTTTCGCCTTCAACATTTTCATTGCCAGCTCGCGGTTGCGGCCCTGACTGCGCTCGGCCTGACACGCAACGACGATGCCGCTCGGCTTGTGCACCAATCGCACAGCGGTTTCGACTTTGTTCACGTTCTGGCCGCCTTTGCCGCCGGCGCGGAAGGTGTCGATCTCCAAATCGGCGGGATTGATTTCGATTGGCGTGCTGTCTGCGACTTCCGGGACAACGTCGACACTGGCGAATGAAGTGTGGCGGCGCTTGTTCGCGTCGAACGGCGAAATCCTAACAAGTCGATGTACGCCGCGCTCGGTTTGCAGATGGCCGTAGGCGTATTCGCCGCTGACGAGGAACGTCACCGATTTAATCCCAACTTCTTCGCCGGTCTGAATGTCGATCGTCTCCGATTTGTAACCGCTGCGCTCGATCCAGCGTTGATACATGCGCAAAAGCATGTCGGCCCAATCGCACGACTCGGTCCCGCCGGCGCCTGAATGAATGGTGACGAAGGCGTTGCTGCGGTCGTTTTCGCCGGAAAGAAATTGGCGCAGCTCGAATTCTTCGAGCTTGTGCACGAGACGCTCGTGCTCGGCCGCGACCTCGCGCTCGGCCTGCGCCCGCGCCGCATCGTTAGACTCTTCCGCTGCGAGCTGATGCAGCGCTTCGAAGTCATCGATCTCGCGCTCGAGCTCGCCGAACGGATTGATGAGCGAACGCAGCCGCGAAACTTGTTCGACGTCGCCCTGCGCCTTGTCGCGATTGTTCCAGAAATCGGGCGCGGCCATGCGCGCCTCGAGTTTGCCTAACTGCTCCTGAAGTTTGGGCAGGTCAAAGAAACCTCCGCAGCTCGCGCAAACGCGATTTTAAATCCGCGGCGTCGATGGTGGCGAGCTCGATAGGCATGACGCGATTATAACGCAAGATCGACATCGTGCATCTCTGGGGAGCACAGGCCGCCGGCCTGTAGTTCGCGGCGGCTCGCCGCGAACCAGATGCAATGCGCAATAAAGTTGCCAACGTGCAGTCGGCCAGCGACCGACTGCTACAGGCCAGCGGCCTGTGCTCCCCAGAATTATTTGCGCGCCGCGTCTTTGCGCTTCGACTGTCCAGTTTCCAATCGAAAAATCACTTCGCCGTCCTTCATCAGGTCGAGCCGGTCGCGCGCGATCGTTTCCAAATAGGTCGCGTCCGTCTTGAGCAAACTTACTTCCCGCGTTTGCCGCGCCAGCAACATTTTCTGCTCGTTCACCTGCGCTTGCAGATTGTCGATCTCGCCCCGGCTCCGATTCAACCGCCGGTTCTGCGGCACGAATAGACTAACGACGACGAGAAAAAATGTGAGGACGAGGAGGCCTTTGAGCAGGCGATTGAGTCGCTGCCAGATGGTCGCTTCGCGCCGCGCGCGAAAATCAATGTGCTCCACGTCCGCGCAGCTTACCGCCGTAAATTGCTTTGTCACCCAGTTCTTCGGCGATTCGCAGCAGTTGGTTATACTTCGCCACGCGATCGGTCCGGCATAACGAACCGGTTTTGATCTGGCCCGCGTTGGTCGCGACCGCGATGTCGGCAATGGTCGTGTCTTCCGTTTCGCCGGAGCGATGACTAATCACCGACGTGTAATTATTTTTCTTTGCTAAATCGATCGTCGCCATCGTTTCGGTCAACGTTCCGATCTGATTCACTTTCACGAGAATTGAATTGGCGACGTGCTCTTTGATTCCGCGCTCCAAAAATTTCACGTTCGTGACGAAGAGATCGTCGCCTACGAGTTGAACTTTGTCGCCGAGTCGCGCCGTCAACTTCTTCCAACCGTCCCAATCATTTTCCGCGCATCCATCTTCGATCGAGATGATCGGGAAACGTTTCGTAAGATCGACATAGTACTCGATCAACTCTCCAGCCGTGCGTTTCGAGCCGTCGGATTTCTTGAAGACGTAAACATTCTGCGCGCGATCGAAAAACTCCGATGATGCAACATCGAGCGCGATGAATATTTGCTCGCCGAGTTTGTAACCGGCTTTCTCCACGGCTTTGGCAATGGATTCGAGCGCATCGTCCGCGGACTTGAGTTGCGGCGCGAAACCGCCTTCGTCGCCGACGTTGGTCGATAGTTGTCGATCTTTCAGGACACTTTTGAGCGCGTGAAAAATTTCGGCGCCGTAACGCAGACCTTCCGCGAAATTCGGCGCGCCGGTGGGCATGATCATGAATTCCTGAAAATCAATCGGCGCATCGGAATGCGCGCCGGCGTTGAGAATGTTCATCATCGGCACCGGCAAAGTGCGCGCGTCGTCGCCGCCGAGATAACGAAACAACGAAACATCTTGCGCGTTCGCCGCCGCATGCGCCACAGCCAAGGACACGCCGAGCAGCGCGTTGGCGCCGAGATTCTTTTTGTTAGGCGAGTCGTCCATCTCGATCATGTGATTGTCGATCTTGCGTTGATCGGTCGCATCCCAACCGCGAATCGTCGGAGCAATTTTCTCATTCACATTCGTGACCGCGCGCGTGACACCTTTGCCGCCATAGCGTTTCTTGTCGCCGTCGCGCAATTCCCAGGCTTCGTGCTCGCCCGTGCTCGCGCCGCTCGGGACAATGGCGCGGCCTAACGATCCGCCTTCGAGCCGTACATCGACTTCCACGGTTGGATTGCCGCGCGAATCCAACACCTCACGCGCTCGCACTGCCGCAATCGATGTTTTCGCCATGGCTCCAATTGGAAGTCGGAAATCGGCAATTGGCAATGCTGAGATTCCCGCTGGCAATCTCGCATTGCGGGATTACGATTTCTGTCCATGAGCCGGGCTAAACATTTCGCCACGGTGACGTTGTTGCTCGTTTGCTGCGCCGTCATCGGCGCCGAGCCGCAACGACTCGCGCCCGAACAAATGGCGAAGGCGGTGCGCACGGACGCGATGACTATTCCGTCACCGGGCGAACTTTTCGCCGCGCTCGAAAAACCGGGGAAGCCGAATTGGACCGGACAAATTCGCGGACCGATTTCGACGACTTACAAAAACCGGCCGCAAATTGCGTTGAACCTTGGCGGATTAATCGCTGATGGATTCATCGCGGTGGAAGCGCAGGACAGTCAGCAGGTCAAAAACATCGGCACCGACATTATCAAGATGGCGAAGGCCCTCGGCGTGAGCGAAAACATTCTTAGCCGCGGCAACAGCATCAACGAATTCGCCGAGAACAATGAGTGGGACGCGCTGCAGGAGGAACTCGAGGCGACGCAGAACGAAGTGAAGTCGTCGATGCAAACCCACCGCGATCAGGACCTCGTTATTCTCGTCAGCGTCGGCGGCTGGATTCGTGGGACGCAGGTCGTTAGCTCGTCGATCCTGCAAAATTTCGACGAGCGCGCGGCGAGAGTTTTGCGGCAGCCGGCGTTGGTCAATTTCATTCACGCAAAGCTAAACGATGTCTCGCCGGAAATGCGCGACGACCCATTGGTCAGGAAAGTCAGTGACCAACTCGGCACGATCGAAAAACTGGTGGCGTTTCCGCCTAACAAATCGGCGACGGCGGATGACGTGCGCAAAGTCAGCGACGCCGTCGGCAAAGTGATGGAGGAAATCCAGCAAAAGCCCGAGGCGAAGCGATGAAGACGCACATGTCGATCTTAGCGATGTCGATCTTAGCGTTCGTTAGTCCGGCATCGGCGCAAAGCGACAAGGAAGTGCAAGCGCACAAAGTCGTGCTCGATCTCGTCGGTGCATTTTCGAACGAGGGCTTCAAGATTCGCGACGGCCATTGGACCGGCACGCTCAAACCGAAGGAGAGCGCGATCATCGCTGTGAACCTTTATGCTGGAAATCAATATTGGTTTGCCGCCGGCGCGCTCGATCCGGCCAAGAAAATCGACGTCGCCGTTTACGACGAGAACGGCAAGCTCGTGCAAACCGAGCCGTACAACGACGGCAATCGCGCAGCCGCCGGGTTTTCGCCCACGAGCAGCGGGCAGTATTACGTCGCGGTGAACCTGCTCGATGGCGGCGAGAGCGCGTACTGCCTCGTCTATTCCTATAAATAGCGCGGCCGGCGCGACGTTGTTGCAAGATCGACAATGAAACGTGCGCTGTTCCTTTTTTTAATTACGGCGGTGGGCATCTTCGGTTGCGCCAAGTCGCGGAAATCGCAATCGCAAGCTGCGACCACGAACGATTACTACGCCGTGAAAAGCGCCTCAGCGGCGTTTTTTCGTTACGGCCCGCAACAAGCGAACGGTCCCGATCGCAAATTGGCGCGCGATACGTTGCTCACCATCTCGCGCAAATCTTTCGGTTACGCGCGCGTGCGCCTAACGAGCGGCGAAGAAGGCTTTGTCGCCATCGATGATATCCGACCGGCGCCCGCGAACCTGATTGCAAAAACAGTCCCAACGCCCACGCCGACACCGGCCGCGTTGAATTATCCCGAACCGAAATTGCCGTCGCCGGAAACGACGCCTGCGGTTGAGCCCACAGCGATTGCGGCACCATCGCCCTAGACAAGGGCGTCGCCGCGCGTTTCGTAACCCCGCGCCGCATGACTTCGCTGCAAGTCTTCTACGAAGGTCGCGTCCAGGGTGTTGGATTTCGCTGGACCGTGCGACACATCGCCAAAGGTTTCGACCTCAACGGTTGGATCCGCAATCTCATCGATGGCCGCGTCGAAATGCAGCTGAGCGGCGACGAGAACGAAGTGCGCGCGTTCATCGACGCGATCCAGAACAGCGAACTGCGTTCGCACATTCGCAAAACCGACGAGCACAAACTCGATGCGCCGGTGCAAGCGAATGGTTTCGAGATCTGGCATGACGGCTGAACCGGCCGTGGCCGTTCGCGGCCTAACGAAGCAGTTTCCGGTTCCGTTTCGCCGTCGCGCGATCACGGCGGTAAAAGATGTCGATCTTACGGTGGAGCGCGGCGAAGTGTACGGATTGCTCGGGCCTAACGGGTCCGGCAAGAGCACAACACTGAAAATTATTCTTGGGCTCGTCTGGCCGACGCGCGGCGAAGCAAAAATCTTCGGGCGCGATAGCAGCGAAGTGCGGAGCCGCGCATCGGTCGGCTTTCTCCCCGAGAACCCGTACTTCTACAAATTTCTCACTGGCGCGGAGACGCTCCGGTTTTTCGGAAAGCTCTGCGGCTTGCGCGGCGATCGATTGCGCAAACGCAGCGATGAATTGCTCGACCTCGTCGGCCTAACGAACGCGCGCGATCAACGCCTCGCCACGTATTCGAAAGGAATGCTTCAACGCATCGGGCTGGCGCAGGCGCTGGTTAACGATCCGCAACTCGTCGTCCTCGATGAGCCGACCGCGGGCGTCGATCCGGCCGGCTCGCGGGATATTCGAGATTTGATTGTCGATCTTAGAAAGCGCGGCGTGACCGTGCTCCTGTCCTCGCACCTCCTCGGCCAGGTACAGGAAGTTTGCGATCGTGTCGGGATTCTGGCGAACGGCAAACTTGTTCGCGAAGGAAAATTGGAAGATCTGCTTGCGATCGAAAATCAGACCGAGCTCGTGCTCGAGAACGCCTCCGACGATCTCGTGCGGCGCGTGGAAGAGCTCGCGCGTGACGCGAAAGCGCGCGTGGTGACGCAGCGAAGATCGACAACTACACTCGAGCGCTTCTTTCTCGACGCGACCGACAAATGAGAGCGACGTTTGCGATCGCGTCGAACACGCTCACCGATCTGACGCGCCAGAAAGTTTTCTATTTCATCCTCATCTTCGCGCTCATTCTCATCGGCAGCTCCGTGTTCATGGCGCGGTTCTCGTTTCAACAGGAGCTGCAAATCCTCAAAGACATCTCGTTAGGGGCGATGTCGATCTTTTCTTCATTGCTCGCGATCCTGGCGACGGCGCGATTGATTCCGCAGGACATCGAGGACCGCACCGCCTACACCATTTTGGCGAAGCCGGTGCCGCGATTTGAATACGTCATCGGCAAATTGTTAGGCGTGCTCGCGTTGCTCGCCATCAGCATCGCGGCAATGAGCGCACTTTTCCTTGCGCTGCTTTATGCGCGCGAGCAAACGCTGTTGTCCGAAACGATGCGTCAGTTTGCGAATGCGCCGAGGGAACAACTCGAGAACGCATTGCGCGAGATTCGCGACGCCGGACTCAAGATCGACATCGTCCAAGTGATCGCGCTGTTGTTTATCAAAGCGGGCGTGCTCGCGTCGCTCACGTTGCTGGTCACGACATTCGCGACCACAAACATCTTCACCGTCATGACGATGATGTTCGTTTATTTCATCGGACATTTGCAGGCGACGGCGCGCGAATATTGGCTGCAACAACGCGGCGGCGGCTGGCTCACGCATGTATTCCTCGCATTCGTCGCGCTCGTCTTTCCCGATCTGCAAACGTTCAATCGCGTGGATGAAATTATCGCGGGACATGCGTTGGCTGCAGGCATGTTTGCGCAAACGACATTGCTCGGATGCTTTTACATCGTCGTCTACACCGCGCTGGCGACGGTCATGTTTTACGGAAAGGAATTGTGATTCGCGTCTTCGCGGTTGTTCTCGCAATTCTTGGATTCGGCGCGCTACGCCTTCCGCTCGAACGCGCGCTGCCCGCGCAAGATCGACAATTGCATTTGGGATTGCGTGAACAAATCGGTCAGCTCGGTTTCACCGCGGCCCTCAGCGGATTTCGCTCGATCGTGGCCGACTTTGTTTTCATTCAGGCGCACATCGCGTGGGAACGCACGCAATGGGCGCGCCTGCTTTTGCTCTTGCGCGAAGCCACCACACTTCAGCCGCGCTCGATCATGTTTTGGGACATGGCCGCGTGGCACATGGCGTGGAACGTGAGCGCGGCCGCGATGAACGATGAATCGCAACCGCTCACCATGCGCGTGCGCAAGCAGCGCGAGTATTTCGATCTCGGCAAAGATTTCCTCGAGCGCGGGATCAAATATAATCCCGACAATCCGCGTTTGTACGAAGCGATGGCGCGATTGTATCAGCAGAAGTACAACGACCATCTGCGCGCGTCGGAGAATTTCGCGAAAGCGGCAGAACTTCCCGGCGCGATGGGTTACGATCGGCGATTCTCTGCCTATGAGCTTTCATATTGCGACGGGCGCGAGCGCGAAGCCTATGAAAAACTTCGCGCACTTTACGATGAAGGCGAAAAGGAACGGCTACCGACGTTGCTCAAGCGATTGAAATTTCTCGAACAGAAGGTCGACATTCCGCAGGATCAGCGCATTCGTGACTGAGATTCTGCCCCGAATATTTTCGGGGCAGCTACAACAAATGCGTTACGCCATTTTCAGCGACATTCACGCGAACCTCGAAGCGCTCGAGGCGGTGTTGCGCGATGCCGAAGAACAGAAGTGCGCGCATTATGTTTGTCTCGGCGATGTCGTCGGCTACAACGCGAACCCGCATGAATGCGTCGTCCGCATTCAGGAAATGGATTGCCCGATCGTGAAAGGGAATCACGACGAGCAGGCGTCGCTGCTCGAATCGTCGCGCGATTTCAATGAGCTGGCGGAGGCCGCGATCGAGTGGACACGCGACAACCTAACGAGCGACGACAAACAATGGCTGCGCGACCTCCGATTGCAAAGACAGGTGCGCGATTTCAGTATCGTGCACGCGACGCTCGATACGCCCGCGCAATGGGGTTACGTCTTCAACAATCTCGACGCGGCCGCGAGCTTCACCTATCAGCACACCACGGTTTGCTTTTTCGGTCACACCCATGTGCCGATGGCGTTCATCAAAGACGATGCCGGTGTGCGGCGCGTGCGCGTCGATCAATTGCGCATCGAGCTCGCGAAAAAATATTTCATCAATGTCGGCAGCGTCGGTCAGCCGCGCGATGGCGATTGGCGCGCGGCCTATTGTATTTACGATCTAGATCACGAGAACGTCGAACAGCGTCGCGTGAAATACGATCTGTCACTCGCGCAGAAAAAAATTATTGACGCCGGCCTGCCGAGCTTACTCGCGGAACGGCTCGCGATTGGAAGATAAGATCGACAATCGCATTTGGCGCGTTCTGAATTTCAGGCCTGAACTCGATCCTCGTCATCAAACCCAGCTCGCTCGGTGATGTCGTGCACACCTTGCCCGCTGTCGCCGCCATTCGTGACGCGCATCCGCGCGCGCAGATCACCTGGGTCATTAATCCGGAATGGGCGCCGTTGTTGCGCGGCAATCAGGACGTCAATCACGTGCACATTTTTCCGCGCGGCGATTTCACCGGGCTCGGAGCGCCGGCTGGATTTTTGTCGTGGCTGCGCCTAACGAAGACATTGAAGCCCGACGTTGCGCTCGATTTTCAAGGTTTGTTGCGCAGCGCCATCATCGCGCGCGCGAGCGGGGCCAAAGAAGTTTTGGGCATGAGCGACGCGCGGGAAGGATCGCGCTTCTTTTACCATCGCCGCGCGCAGGTGAATCGACACAATCACGCGGTCGAGCGTTACTTGAAACTGGCCGAGCTCGTCGGCGCCAAAATCGGCGAAGCATTACGGTGCCCGATCCCGAGCGGCGATCCGCTGCCGCGCTTCGACGAGTATCCGCCGTTCATCGTTCTGCATCCGTTCGCACGCGGCGAAGGCAAATCGCTCTCGAACAAAGTCATCGTCGAGCTCTGCCGCGCGTTCGCGCCCACGCGCGTCGTTCTCATCGGCAAATCAAAACGCAAGATCGACATCGCCGAAAATTGCGTCGAGCTCACCAACCAAACTTCCCTTCTGCAAATGATCCGCCTCATTCGCACCGCCAGCTTCATCATCAGCGTCGATAGCGGCCCGATGCACGTCGCCGCGGCCGTGACCGACAAGTTGTTGTCGATCCACACGTGGACCAACCCGCGCCGGGTCGGTCCTTATAATCCCGACGCGTGGATTTGGAAGAACGGCGCGATCATTCGCGTGAGCGAATTGGAGAAGACGAAAGTGAAACGCCGCGGCCGCAAATTCAAAATCAAAGATGCCGCCACGGTGGTCGAGCTTGTTCGGCCGCTCGTGCCGGTCGACCCGATGCTGGTGTAGATGTCGATCTTAACCGCGCGCGCGCAAAACCAACTCCGCTAATTTCAAATCGCGCTCATACGTGATTTTGAAATTGAAATCGTCGTTCGGCACGAGCGCGACCGCGTGTCCGAGATGTTGCACCGCGGAGACTTCGTCGGTGATGTGCAGGTTCTTCGCGAAGACCGCGCGGTAAGCGTCCTCGAGCAATTTCCGCTCGAAGATCTGCGGCGTTTGCATGGCGAAAAGTTGATGTCGATCTACCGATTCCTTCACCGCAAGATCGACATCGGCGCGTTTCAATGTGTCGCTCACGGCTTCGGCGGCGCTCGCCGCGCCGACTTCGCGCGCCTTCGCAAAAACGCGCTCGATCATTTCCGGCCTAACAAGCGGACGCGCGGCATCGTGCACCGCGACATAATCGCAATCCGCATTCAACGCGAGCAACCCCGCCGCGACCGAGTCCTGTCGATGTTCCCCGCCTTTGACGAACGCTTTCGTTTTCGCGCCGCCGAATTTGCGAAGTTCACCATGTCGATCTTCGCGGGCCACGATGAGGATTTCGTCGACGCAGCCGGCTTTCTCAAACGCACTGATGGTGTACGCGATGACCGGCTCGCCTAACAAATCCGCGAAAAGTTTATCGTAGCCGACACGGCGACTACTGCCGGCGGCGACAAGAATCGCGGTCAGCACGGCGCGTTTATTTTCCGCCACCCAACTGCCGCTGCACTTCCTGACTGAGCGTTTTGCCGTCGACGCGGTCGCCGATTTGCTGCTGCAGCGCTTTCATAACCGCGCCGATCTGCGCTTTCGACGATGCGTTCAAATCGAG
>JBEEGX010000080.1:0-2822 GCA_041167105.1 Verrucomicrobiota bacterium | reverse complement strand
AAGGTCTGGACTGCGCCGGGGAAACGTTCGCTCTCTGATTTTTCGCCGGCGAACGCAGCCACCGCGCAATGATCGCGCACAAACGTCTCGTAAACACCGAGCATGCGCTCCGTCTCCTCCCGCGCTTCCGCTTCGGTCTCGTGAACGGTGTGTCCTTCCTGCCAGAGAAATTCGCTTGTGCGCAAAAACAATCGTGGCCGCATTTCCCAGCGCACGACGTTGGCCCATTGATTGATCAGGATGGGCAGGTCGCGATACGATTGCACCCACTTCGCGTAACTCGCGCCGATAATGGTCTCGCTCGTTGGCCTAACGACGAGCGGCTCGGTCAGCGGACTGGCTGGTTTCATTTTTCCATCGGTATCGACTTCCAGTCGCGAATGCGTGACAACGGCGCATTCCTTGGCGAAGCCTTCGACGTGCTCCGCTTCCTTCGCGAAAAAACTCAGCGGAATAAAAAGCGGGAAGTAGGCGTTGCGATGCCCGGTCGCGCGAAACATGGCGTCGAGGCGGCGCTGCATGTTTTCCCAGATGCCGAAGCCCCATGGCCTGATGACCATGCAACCGCGCACGTCGGATGGTTCGGCCAGCTCAGCGGCGCGAATGACCTGTTGATACCATTCGGGAAAATCTTCCGCGCGACGCGGCGAGATCGCGCTTTTGACTTGGTCCGACATGCGAACCAACTAGATCAACAATCGTAAGATCGACAACTACAAGATCGACAACTATCGCTCGCTCGAATTCGCGGCGACGAGCGCAGCGGTTTGATTGCGTTCGTTGTAAGCGCCAGCGAAATCTGTCGTGCAAACGCTGCCGAATTTCGCGTGCGGTCCGTAAGCCGCGCCCGCAAAATTGAAGCTCGCATTGAAAATATTTTTGCGATGTTTCCGCGCCGTCTGGCCATCGTCGATGATCAACGCGATCACGATGTCGCGTGCGGTGCGCTTGCCGTAGGCGATGTTCTCACCCCAGCTCGCGCCCCAACTTCCGTAACGGCTCATGCGCATTCCGGGATTGCTGCCGTCACGTCCGCCGTGACTGAACCCGCCGCTGGATTGATCCGCGCAATGATCGGCTGCGCCTTTGGACATGCCGAGTGAAAGTGTGAGCGGCTGCAATGGCCGCGCGTGTTTTAGAAACCGAATCGCGTCGTCGAGCGCGTAAACGCCTTCCTTTGTGAATACACGTGTCTGCCCCGGCAAAACGTAGCAACGCCCGTTGAAAGTGGCGCGCATATCTTCGATGTATTGCGCGTAGGCCGCTGGATTTTCGCGGGCGAAATTCATTTCGCGAACGAGGGCGGCAGCGGAAACGCTGTCATTTTCGGACGCGGCGGCGGAAGCCAAAGACGCAGGCAAGATCGACAAGAGAACGAGAGCGGCGAAGCGGTGCATTATAATTACTAGAAAGCACGGGCGATGCCATTTCGGTCGCGCAAGATCGACAATTACGCCGCGGCGATGAGCGGTTGACACTCCGCCCCGCGTTCGTAGCTTGGGTGCCCTTTTCCCGTCGGTGATGAAAACCTTTTCCGCTAAAGCCAACGAAGTGGACCGCAAATGGTGGCTGATTGACGCCAAAGACCAAGTGCTCGGTCGCGTCGCGGTCAAAGCCGCGAATCTTTTGCGCGGAAAAGAGAAAACGATCTTCACTCCGCACGTCGACACCGGCGATTTCGTCGTTGTGATCAATGCCGACAAAGTGCGACTCACCGGCAAGAAGGAAGAATCGAAGACCTACATGAGCTTTTCCGGATTCGTCGGCGGACACAAATCCGAGAGCGCGCGCTCGCGGCGTGCGCGTCATCCCGAGTTGCTGGTCGAGCGCGCCGTGCGTGGAATGATTCCGCACAATCGCCTTGGTCGCGCCGTTTATCGGAAACTCAAAGTCTACAAAGGCGACGAGCATCCGCACTCGGCGCAACAGCCGCAGCCCGTTCAATTCGCCTAACAATTCGTCTTATGCCGACGTCCGAAGAATTCATCGCCACTGGCCGTCGTAAAACTTCGGTCGCGCGCATCCGCATGACGGCGGGCAG
This sequence comes from Verrucomicrobiota bacterium, assembly GCA_041167105.1. Classification (GTDB taxonomy): domain Bacteria; phylum Verrucomicrobiota; class Verrucomicrobiia; order Chthoniobacterales; family UBA10450; genus JAJPGZ01. The sequence continues at coordinate 781 of JBEEGX010000080.1, read as the reverse complement.
CGGCAAGATCGAAGTCAACGGCCGAAACTTCGAAGATTATTTCCCGACCGCGCCATTGCAGAACACGGTGCTGCAACCGTTGCAGACCGCGAAAGTGGTCAACAATTACGACTTGTCGATCAACGCGACCGGCGGCGGTGCGACCGGACAAGCGGGCGCGGTGCGACTCGCAATCGCGCGGGCGCTTCTGCAAATCGACGGTGATCTGCGCGCTTCGCTCAAAAGCGAGGGATTACTTCGGCGCGATCCGCGGATGAAAGAGCGCAAGAAATCGGGACAGCCCGGCGCGCGGAAACGTTTCCAGTTCTCGAAGCGCTAATCGCGAATTTATTTCGGCTTCGGCGGAGCTGATGGCGCAGGCGCGGAGGATGGTCGCGCAAGTAACGGCGGCGGCGGTACACCTGGCGGAAGTGACGATGTCGATCTTGCCGCATCTGGGCCGGACGGCGGTGGCGGCGCTGCCGGTTCTTTCGGCGTGAGCTCGCGCAGATCGCGCATTGCTTCACCAGCCCAGCGGCTATCGCTGTGGTCGGTCAAAATCTTCTCGCAAAGTTGCCGCGCGGCATCGTTTTGATTTTTCGCTTTGAGCAAGCGCACCTGGCAAATCATCGCGTAGGGCGCTTCATAACTTTGCGCCGAATTGTTTGCGACCTGTTGGTAGATCGACAACGCCTCATCGTTTTTGCCTAACGATTCGTAATTCGCACCCATTGCCACTTTCGCCGCCGCTACCAGCTCGTGTTTCGGCTGCTTCTGCACGAACGTTTGCAGCGTCGCGTTC
>JBEEGX010000079.1:0-9226 GCA_041167105.1 Verrucomicrobiota bacterium | reverse complement strand
CGTGCCCGGTTTGGCAAAAACGCTGACCGTCAAAACCATAGCGGCGGCAATCCAAACCGGCTTTCAACGGTTGCAATTCACGCCCGACTTATTGCCGGCCGATCTGATTGGAACACTGATCTACAATCCGCGCAGCGGTGAGTTCACGACCAAGCTCGGTCCGCTTTTTTCAAACCTGATCCTGGCCGACGAAATCAATCGCGCGCCGGCGAAGGTGCAGAGCGCGTTGCTGGAAGCGATGCAGGAACGGCAGGTTACGATCGGCGATCAGACCTATCCCCTTTCCGATCCGTTCCTTGTTCTCGCCACGCAAAACCCACTCGAGCAAGAAGGCACCTACCAACTCCCGGAAGCGCAGCTTGATCGCTTCATGTTGAAGTTGAACGTCGGCTATCCGCAAAAATCCGAGGAGCGCACCATCCTCGATTTGATGGCGACCTCCGCGCCGAACCTCGGCGTGATGCCGGTGGTCGATCCGCAGCAGATCATCGCCGCGCGCGACGTGGTGAATCACATCTACATCGACGATCGCGTGAAGGATTACATTGTCGATGTTGTCTGGGCCACGCGCGATCCTGCCGCATACAATCTGCGACTTGAAGGGCTGATTCGTTACGGCGCGTCGCCGCGGGCTACAATTTATCTCGCGCTGGCGGCACGCGCGCACGCATTTCTAAACGGTCGCGGCTACGTCACTCCGCAGGATGTGAAAAGTATCGGGCCGGATGTGTTGCGCCATCGCATCATCGTCAGCTACGAAGCCGAAGCGGAAGCAGTCACGAGCGAAATAATCATCGAACGCATCTTTGCCGGGCTTCCCGTGCCCTAACGACTGATGGCGGAAGATCGACAAACACCAGCGGAGATTCTCAAGAAGATCCGCACGCTCGAAATTAAAACGCGCGGTTTGGTGCAGACCATCTTCGCCGGCGATTATCACAGCGTCTTTAAAGGTCGCGGGATGAATTTCGAAGATGTGCGCGAGTATCAACCCGGCGACGAAATTCGTTCGATCGATTGGAACGTGACCGCGCGGATGGGGACAGCCTTCATCAAAAAATTCACGGAAGAACGCGAGCTCACGATGATGTTGATTGTCGATGTTAGCGCGTCGGGAAATTTCGGCAGCACGACGCAATCGAAGCGCGAGCTCGCCGCCGAAGTCGCGTGTTTGCTCGCATTCAGCGCGATCCGCAACAACGACAAAGTCGGCCTGCTGCTTTTCACCGATCGCGTTGAGCTTTTCATTCCGCCGAAGAAAGGCCGCTCGCACACGTTGCGGATCATTCGCGAGATTTTGTTTTTCAAGCCGTTAGGCCGCGGTACCCATCCGGCGCTCGCGCTCGATTACCTCAACAAAATCGTGACGCGTCGCGCGGTGGTGTTTTTCATTTCCGATTTTCAGGCGCCGGACTTTTCGCGCGCACTCGCGGTCACGGGACGCCGTCACGATTTCATCGCGGTGCAGGTGCAGGACGAACGCGAGCGCTCGTTTCCGAACATCGGCATCATCACGCTCGAGGACGCGGAGACGGGCGAGCAAGTTGAAATTAATACCGCAGATCGCACGATGCGCTCACGTTTTGCCGACGTGATCGATCGCCAGGAAGCGGAACTCTTGCGCATGTTGCGTCGTAATAATATCGACGCGATCGCGTTGAAAACGGGCGAAGATTATCTGCCGGCGCTGCGCTCGTTCTTCAAACAACGCGAGCGCCGCCTCGCCATTCGATGATGTCGATCTTGCTAATGCCAGTCCGGCTCGGACTGTCGATCTTAGCGGCGGCGGATTTCCACGAGATTGCGCCGCCGGTCGATTACTCGCATGTGCCGACGTGGGTCATCTTCGTTGCGACGTTTCTCGGCCTAACGATTATCGGCTTGCTCATTTGGTGGCTGTTGCGGCGGCGACAACCAGCGGCGCCGCCAAAACTGCCGCGCGAACGCGCGCTGGAAGCGCTCGACGCGATCAGCGCCGATATCGACCACGTGAATCCGTATCAGTTCAGCATCGCCGTGTCCGATATTTTGCGGCGCTACGTGACCGAACAACACGGTCTGCCTGTTACGCGACAAACTTCGATCGAGTTTCTCAATTCGTTAACCAATCGCTCGCCGTTCTCGCCGGACGAGAAATCATTGCTCGAAGATTTCCTGAATCGTTGCGACCTGATCAAATTCGCGCGCTACGAAGCGACGCGCGCCGACAGCGAGGTGTTGCTTGATGAAGCGATTCGATTCGTGACAGGAGGTGAGCGCGTTGCAACTGCATTGGCCTGATTGGCGGCCGTCGAACACGGCGCTCACATTTGCGCATCCGTGGCTGCTACTGTTGTTGCTCGCGGTCCCGCTCATCGCCTACTTGCGCGGTAAACGCGGCGCGAGCGCGGCGCTGATTTTTTCGTCCACTGCACCGCTGACCGCGATCGGCAAGCAAACCGTTTCGCGCGCGGGAAAAATTCTTCGTGCGTTGTCGATCTTAGCATTGTCGATCTTCGTCATCGCGATCGCGCGGCCGCAGCTCGGCAAAAGTCTTACCCAAGTGGAGGCGAGCGGGATCGACATCATGCTCGTGCTCGACGTTTCGAATTCGATGCTGACGAAAGATTTCACCATCGGTGGCGAAGAAGCGACGCGGCTTGATGCCGTGCAAGCGCAGGCGAAAAAATTCATCGAGGCCCGCCCGAACGATCGCATCGGCATTATCGCCTTCGGCACGCAACCGTATGTCGTGAGTCCGATGACGCTCGATCACGATTGGCTACTGCAAAATCTGGAGCGCGTCCGCATCGGATTGATTGAAGGAAGCACCGCGATCGGTTCGGCCATGGCGGCGGCGGGAAATCGGTTGAACGACAAACACTCGAAGAGTCGCGCGGTCGTGTTGCTGACCGACGGCGATAACAACGCGGGAAAAATTCCGCCGCAGACCGCAGCCGAAGCGTTGAAGGCGCTGCACATTAACTTTTACGCGATCGGCATTGGCACGAATGGCGTCGCGCCATTTCCGGTGATGGACGGACGCACCGGCCGCGTCGTCACGGATGCGGTCGGGAACGTTTTGTATCAACGCATTCCGGTTTCATTCAACGAAGCCGGACTGAAAGAGATCGCACGGATTGCCGGCGGACAATTTTATCGCGCGACGGACATGAAATCGCTCGAGTCGATCTTTCGCGACATCGACAAGATGGAGAAAACGACGGTGCAGGTGAAAAAATATCAGCAATATCGCGATCTGTTTCCAATCTGCATCATGAGCGCGGTTGGGCTGTTGTTAGGCCAATTCGTCTTGTCGCAAACCATCTGGAAAAAACTGCCGTGAGGAAGATGTCGATCTTGCACATGTCGATCTTATGAGCTGGGGCGCGCCACAATGGTTATGGGGATTGCTCGCGCTGCCGATGCTGGCGTTGTTGTTCGTTCACGCCGAAAGCAAGACAATGCGACGATTGCGCGAGTTTGTTTCGCCGCGATTGCTGCCGCAGCTCGCCGGGACGGTCGATCGTTTTCGCCGCGCATTACGATTCGCGTTCCAGTTGTTAGCGCTCGGCCTGGCCATCGTCGCACTGGCGCAACCGCGCTGGGGCTACGTTTACGAAGAGGCGAAACGCAAAGGGCTCGATCTCTTCATCGCGATCGATACCTCGCGCAGCATGTTGTCGAACGACGTGCAGCCGAACCGGCTCGAGCGCGTCAAACTCGCGACGCAAGATTTGATCAACGAATTGCAAGGCGATCGCGTCGGTCTCATCGCGTTCGCTGGGCGCGCATTTGTGCAGGCGCCGTTGACGATTGATTACGACGCCGTCGTCGAAGCCGTCACCGATCTCGACGCGAAAACAATTCCCGAAGGCGGGACGAACATTTCGGAAGCGATCGCGCTCGCGGAAAAAACTTACGGCAAAAGTGCGACCGGAAATCGCGCGCTTATTTTATTTACGGACGGCGAGGAGTTGAGCGGCGACGCGGTGAAGCTGGCGAAGAGCGCGGCCGAGGCCGGCGTGCGCATTTTCACGATCGGCGTCGGCACGCCGGAAGGTTCGCTGATTCCGGTGCAGGAAGAAAGCGGCGGCGGGACTGCGTTCGTGAAAGATTCCAAAGGGCAGGTCGTGAAATCGAAGTTGGACGAAAAACGCTTGCGCGAAATCGCGGAAGCGACCGGCGGATTTTATCTGCATCTCGACAATGGTCCGCAAACGATGCGGCAGTTGTTCAACGACGGCCTAACGAAGATGAACGCGTCCGATATTGACGCGCGCATGTCGAGAAGACCGATCGAACGATACGAGTGGCCGCTGGGCGCGGCCATGGTCACGTTGACGATGTCGATCTTGCTGCGAGAGCGCAAACGTATGCGGTCGCGCGCGAAATCGTCGTCGCCAATTCTCGCGCCGGCGACCGCGATATTGTTGATATCCGCGGCGTCGCTGTTCGCGGCCGTTCCCGGACTCGAGATGTATCGCGAGGGCAAATACCCGGATGCGTATCGCAGTTTTCAGGAGGATTTGCAGAAGCACCCGGATTCACCGGCGAAGAACAAGATGTTGTTCGATGCCGGAACGGCCGCCTACAAAATGCGCGACTATAACAAGGCGATCGAAGCGTTCAGTGGCGCGCTCTTGTCGCGCGATAAAGATTTGCAGGAGAAAAGTCATTTCAACGCCGGCCGCACGTTGGAAGAGCGCGCGGACATGGACAAGAACGATGACGATGCGCTGCACGACCTAACGAATGCGCAAACGCATTATGAAGACACGCTCAAGTTGAATCCAAACAACGAAGCGGCGAAAGCGAACCTGGAAGAGGTGAAGAAAAAGATTGAGCGGTTGAAGCAGAAGCGCGAGCCGACGCCGACACCAACTCCACCGCCGCCGCAGCAACAGCAAAAGAAAGATCAGGACCAGAAGGATCAATCGCAAAGTCAGCAGAACCAGCAATCGTCATCGCAAGATCAGCAACAAGAGAATCAGCAGCAGCGGCAGCAGGCGAAGAACGATCAGCAAAACAAATCGCAGCCGAAACCGGGCGAGAGTCCGTCGCCGTCACCTAACGAGTCGCAGCAAGGCGCGCAAGATCGACAATCGCCTTCGCCGAACCAAAGCGCGCAGCCCTCACCTTCCGCGAGCGAAGATCAAAGCGCAGCGCCATCGCCTTCGCCGGGCGAGGACCAACAATCATCGGGCGAAGGTGAAAGCCCCTCGCCTGCTCCATCTGCGTCGCCGTCCAAGAAACTCGAAGGCGAAATTAAACGGGCCGATGGCGAAAAGCCCGAGGCATCGCCGGAACAGACGGCCGCCGTTGCGGAAGCGGAAGAGAACCAGCAGGGGCAAATGAGCGAGCGACAGGCGGAAGCGTTATTGCGTGCGATGAAAGACGAGGAAGCGCGAGTGCAGCTTGATGAACACAAGACGGCGCGTCGTGTCTATAACGACTGGTAAAGTTCGATGTCGATCTTAGCGAAACGATTTTGTTTTCTGGCGGCTCTGGCCGCATTCGCGAGCAGCGCGGCGGCAGCGGCGCCGACTGTCACGGCGACGTTGAGTAGCGACCAGGCTGCCGTCGGTGAGACTGTCCAGATGCAGGTGCGCGTCACGGGCGCGCGCAGCGCCGATGTGCCTAACGAGATCGCGGTGGACGGATTGGAGATTCGTCAGACCGGAACGGAGCAGCATTTCGAGATGAACAATCTCAGCATGACGCAAAGCATCGTTTACACATACACGGTGCTGCCGATGAAGGCGGGCGCGTTCAAAATTCCGCCGCAAAAAATTCGCGTAGCCGGCAATTCGTTTACCACGCCGGAGCTGACGCTGCATGTGATCGCGTCCAGCAATCGTCAAGCGGCGCCGAATTCCGGCGGCAGCCCAACAAAGATCGACACGAGCAAATTCGTTACCGCGGAACTGATCGTGCCGAAGAAGACCGCGTATGTCGGCGAAATGATTCCGGTTGTCATTCGCATCGCGACGGCGGCGCGCATTGCGTCGCTCGAGCCGCCGGAAATTACCGGGCAGGGATTCACCATGCAGAAATTGCAAACGCCGCAACAGCCGCAGATCGAAGTGATCAACGGCCGGCAGTGGGAAGTGTATACATTCAAGACCGCGATCGCGGCGGTGCGTCCGGGCAAGCTCGACATCGGACCAGTGAAAGCGAACGCGCGCATCATAGTGCCGGCGACGCAACGGCCGCGAGCGCGTTCGCGCGGACCCTTCGACATTTTCGACGCCGATCCGTTTTCCGATCAACTGTTCGATCCGTTCGGCCGGATGGGTGAGCGGCGCGAAGTGCAGATCACGAGCGAACCGGTCGCGCTCGATGTGAAAGCGTTGCCGCCGAATGCGCCGGCGAATTTCACGGGCGCGATTGGAAATTTCACGATGAACGTGGAGGCGAATCCGAAGAGCGTGCAGACCGGCGATCCGATCACGGTAAGATCGACAATCACCGGCCGCGGCAATTTCGACCGCATGAACGCGCCGGCGCTGGAGGACGAGCGCGGCTGGCACAAGTATCCGCCGAATTCGAAATTCGAAAAGGACGACGATGTCGGGATCAGCGGAACGAAGACGTTCGAGATGGTCATTTCGCCTAACGAACGTAAGCAGAACATCCCGTCATTTCTGTTCGCCTATTTTGATCCGACGAAAGAGCAATATGCCACGCTGCGCAGTGAAGCGATTCCGATTCAAGTGAGCGGCGGCGCCATTGCGAGCGCGACGCCCGCGGCGCACGCGAGCGCAAGTCAGCCGCAGCCGACGGCAGCAGCTACAACGCAAACGAAACCGCCTGATATTCTTTACCAACTGAACGAGCGACCGGCGCGATCGCAATCGTTCACGCCGCTGTTTGCGCGTCCGAATTTCTGGCTCGCGCTAATTGTTCCCTTGCTGGCGCTGATCGGATTGATCGGGTGGAGGATTCGCGCATCGCGAATCGGGAATCGCGAAGCGCGGCGCGTCGCGGCGTTGCAGCACGAGATGGCGGATTTGATGCGGAACTTACGGCGAAGCGATGTTTCATCGGCCGAATATTTCTCGAACGCATCGCGCGCGGTGCAGGTGAAGACGGCGCTGGCGAAAAAGGTTGAGCCGCAAATGGTCGATGTCGATCTTGCAGCAACCACTTTCAGGCTCGGGGAAAACGAGCGAGCGCAATTGCGCAGACTTTTCGAGCGCAGCGATGAGGTGCGCTACAGCGGCGCGCGCAACGGCGATATTTTGCCGGAGACGCGCCGGGAGATTTTGGAATTGGTGGAGAGTTTGCGCACATGAAACGACGACGATTGCTTGTCGATCTTGCGTGCGCCTTCGCGATGTTCCTCGCGACTTCGTCGGCCTTCGCGCAATTCGAGAAAGCGAACCAGGAATATGCGGCGGGCGATTTCAAAGCCGCGATCGCGGATTACGAAGAGCTCGCGCGGAAGGGCGAGTATTCCGCGAATTTATTTTACGATTTGGGCAACGCGTATTTTCGGACGCAGGATTTCGGACGTGCAATTTTGAATTACGAACGCGCGCTGGCGTTAGATCGACATCATGCGGAGGCGCAGGCGAATTTGCATGTCGCGCGCGATGCCGCGCGGGCGCTGGAGATGCCGCCGAGCGCGGCCGAAAAGATTTTGCGCGTCGCGACGGTGAATCAGTGGACGATCGTGGCGGCGATCGCCGGCTGGATGTTTTTATTTTCGGTCGCACATTTGATCTTCTCGCGACGAAGCCGGGCCGTGATCGCATTGTCGATCTTGTTCTTGTCGATCTTCGTGTGCGCAGTCATCGCTACTTACCAAACGAATTTGACGGCCGCGTCGAAGGCGATTGTCGTGAGCAAAGATGTGACCGCGCGAGTGGCGACGGCGGACAACGCGAATCGCGTGCTGACATTGCCGATCGGGAGCGAGATCGAAGTGGTGAGCAAACGCGGCGATTGGATTTACGCGGCGTTGCCTAACAATGCGCGCGGGTGGATCCCGGCGACAGCTGCGGAATCGGTGCGATTGTAAGATCGACATATGAAACCGGAGATGGATGTCGGGACGAACCGGAAGGCGTTTCAGATTAATCTCGACGGGAAAAAATACGGGACGTTCGCGGAGATCGGCGCCGGACAGGAAGTGGCGCGGCGTTTTTTCCAGGTCGGTGGCGCAGCGGGCACGATCGCGAAGACGATGTCGGCGTATGACATGACGTTCAGCGACGCGATTTATGGACCGACCGATCGTTACGTGAGCCGGGTGCGGCTGAACACCATGCTCGATCATGAATACAAGCTTCTACTCGAGCGGCTGGGCGAAAAGATGGGAGCGACGCGCAATTTTTTTGTATTCGCGGAGACGGTGGCGGCGCGCAGTTTCAAGCAGCATAACGAATCGCACGGGTGGCTCGGGGTTCGGTTCCAGATCGAGCCGGGGACGGAGCCGAGCCAGATCATCATTCATGTGCGGATGCTGGACGAACAGAATGTCGATCAACAGGAAGCGCTCGGCGTCATCGGCGTGAACCTGCTCTATGGCGCGTTCTATTATTATAAGGCGCCGGAGCGATTGATCGCGTCGTTAGGTGAAAATCTCGCGCCGGGCCGGATGGAAGTGGACCTGATCAAATTTTCCGGGCCGGCTTACGACAAGATCGACAATCGCCTCATGGCGCTGCAACTCGTTAGCCAGGGATTGACGCAAGCGGTCATGTTCACGGCCGACGGCGAGACGGTGCAGCCTGCGGAAATTTTCCACAAGAAAGCGATCCTGGTGGAGCGCGGAAGTTTCCGGCCGATCACGCATGCGACGAACGACATGCTCGACGGGGCGCGCGAAGTTTTTCTGCAGCAATGCGGCTGCAAGGAGGACGATCTCGTGGTGTTAATGGAAATGACGCTGGAGAATTTGCTGGCGGAAGGGGAACTCAATCACGGTGATTTTCTGGCGCGGGCCGACATTCTGGCGGTGCTCGGGCGGACGGTGTTGATCTCGAAGTTCGGCGAATATTACCGGCTGGCGGCTTATCTTTCGCGTTACACGAACCAGATGATCGGTTTGGTTATGGGTGTGCCGAGTCTGGCGGAAATCTTCGACGAAAAATATTATTTGAATCTGGAAGGCGGAATTTTGGAAGCGCTCGGACGGATGTTTAAGGGAAATTTGAAGTTGTACGTTTATCCAATGATGGACGACAAGACGGGCGAGATCATCACCGCGACGAAGCTGGAGGTCGCGCCGAACTTGCGC
>JBEEGX010000078.1:0-2753 GCA_041167105.1 Verrucomicrobiota bacterium | reverse complement strand
GAGCTCGATAAAACGCAATATCAGATTGCGTTCGCTGGCGAATTCAATCAGCGGCGCGAGTTGATCTTCATTGCGCCCCCGCATAAGCACGCAATTCAATTTAATCTGCTCGAAGCCAGCGTCGATCGCCGCGCTGATTCCAGCGAGGACTTGCGGAAGAAAATCGCGGCCGGTGATCTGCGAATAGAATTGTCGATCTAAGGTGTCGAGCGAGATGTTGACCGATCGCACGCCGAGAGTGCGCAGATCGTGCGCGAATTTCGGGAGCAAGGTTGCATTCGTCGATAAACCGATATCGCGAATGCCGGGCGTATTTGCGACGCCGCTGACAAGATCGACAACGTCGCGCCGCGTAAGTGGTTCGCCGCCCGTGATACGAATTTTCGAAACACCTAACTCCGCCGCGATGCGGACGAGTCGCCATGTTTCCTCGAACGTGAGCACCTCTTCGCGCGGGAGCCATTCGTGCAACTCGCCCGGCATGCAGTAGGCGCAGCGTTCGTTGCAACGGTCAGTGATCGACACGCGCAAATACGAAATGCGATGTCCATGTCGATCTTCCATACGGTTGCGCAACGTTAGCGACGCAGGCGGGTTCAATCAACTGTAGCGGCCGATTTGCGACGGTCATAGACCGCCGCTACAATTTTAATATGAAGCAGCGAATATTTTCATGGACGTTGATGGCGGCTGTTTCGACGGGCGCTTTTATTCTGGCGGGGTGCGAGACATTGGAAAACCGAATCACCGAACATCCCGACGTCTTCAATTCACTTTCGCCGAGCGAGCAGGCTTTGGTGCGTAACGGACAAATCCGGTCCGGCATGTCGGTGAACGCGGTATGGCTGGCGTGGGGTTCGCCCGAGCAGAAGACGCACGGCGAAATGCGCGGCCGTCCGACGGAAACGTGGGTCTACGTGCAAACGCGCAGCGCGCCGTACGGATCGTATGGCTATCCTTATTATGGATACGGCCCGGGGTTTTACGGCGGCGGTGGAGTGGCGGTGGTGAGGCACCATCATCATGGACGCGCCTTCGTGTTCTTCGGCGATCCATTTTACGACCCGTTCTATTACTCGGCGATTCCGCCGACGATCTCGATTCCCTACAAGACGGCCACGTTCGTAAATGGCCGTCTGGTTTCGTGGCAATATCTCACGCGCTGATTTGGTTCGAATCGTAATCGCTCTCGCGTAAACTCACGAACGATGGCTTATCGTTCGTTCCGCGATTTTGTCGATGCGCTCGATCGCGCGGGCGAATTACGCAAGATCGACATCCCCGTCGATACCGATTTACTCATCAGCGAATGGGCGAATCGCGAAATGAAATCGCTCGGCGGCGGAAAGGCGTTGCTCTTCGAGCAGCCGATGGTGGACGGGAAGATTTCGCCGTTTCCGGTCGCGATTAACACGATGGGCTCGCGCAAGCGAATGGCTATGTCGTTAGGCCGGGAAAGCGTGGATGAGATCGCGCAGGAGATTCAGCTGATTCTGAAAGCGAAACCGCCGACGGATTTGCGCGAAGGTTTCGCGTTGCTCAAACAGGGAATTCATTTGCTGCATGCGCGCCCGAAACATGTGAGCGACGGTGCGTGCCAGGAAGTAGTAAGAATCGACAACTTCTCGCTTAACGATCTTCCCATTTTGAAATGCTGGCCGAAAGACGGCGGGCGTTTCATCACGCTGCCGCATGTGCATACGCGCGACCCTGAGACCGGCGCGCGCAACGTCGGCTGTTATCGCATGCAGATTTTTGATGAACAAACGACCGCGATGCACTGGCAGGTGCACAAAGTCGGCGCGCGACATGGGAAAGTTTATTACGAACGCGGCGAGCGCATGCCGGTGGCGGTGACGTTAGGCGGCGATCCGGCGTATTCGTTCGCGGCCACGGCGCCGTTGCCGGATGGACTCGATGAAATTTTGTTCGCGGGATTTTTGAGAAAAAAATCGGTCGAGCTGGTGAAGTGCAAGACAATCGATGTCGATGTACCGGCAGATGTCGATCTTGTACTCGAAGGTTACGTCCAACCGGGCGAGATGCGGCCGGAAGGTCCGTTCGGCGATCACACTGGCTACTACACCGCGGTCGAAGATTATCCGGTCTTTCACCTGACCGCGATCACGCACCGCAAAGAGGCATTATATCCGACCACCATCGTCGGCATTCCGCCGATGGAAGATTTCTACATCGGCGACGCGAGTGTGCGCATTTTTCTGCCGGTGTTCAAAATGAATTTCCCCGAGCTGGTCGACATGACGCTGCCGGCCGAAGGCGTATTTCACAATCTCGTCTTCGTCAGCATTCGAAAGCAGTTTCCGTATCAGGCATTCAAGGTCATGCACGGACTCTGGGGCATGGGGCAGATGATGTTCAGCAAATACATCATCGTCGTGGATGAAGACTGCGACGTGCACAACACGAGTGAAGTGCTGTTTCGTTTGTGCGCGAACACGGACCCGGAGCGCGATTCGACGATTATTCGAAATCCGAGCGACTCACTTGATCACGCCCCGAGTATTCAAAACATCGGCTCGCACATGGGCTTCGACGCGACACGAAAGTTGCCCGGCGAAAATCATCAGCGTCCGTGGCCGGAATTGTTGAAGATGACCGAGGAAGCGCAGCGACTGGTCGATGCGCTGCAAAAGAAAACGACCTGAACGGTTGGTTAGAATATCCCCAACACGGTCAACTTGCTTTCAAATTTCCCGCTATCCCTGACTGCGTCTCGCTATTGGCCTTCATGG
>JBEEGX010000077.1:0-4923 GCA_041167105.1 Verrucomicrobiota bacterium | reverse complement strand
TTTTGGGCTGGAATCTCCCCATCGAGCAATGGCTCGTCAGTGACGTTCCCGGAGATCTGGAAACTTCGCACTCCGGGCGCATTGCATCGCCGAGTGCGCTTGGCTTCTTGCTCGCGGGCAGCGCTCTTTTTGCAGCGTCGCTGTCGGTTTCGAAACAGTTACGTTTTCCGGTTGTTGTCGGGCTGAGCGCGGCACTCGTCGTTATCGGCGCGATACCGCTGGCCGCGTTCCTTCTCGAGCTGTCGCTCGGTCCGCAATGGAATTTCATGGGCATGGCGATTTCGGGCGTTGCCGGTGCGGTCGGATTCACACTGCTGGGCGGCGGCTTGCTCGCGCTTCTTCAGAGTGAGGGTCGTTTGAAGTGGTCATTGAATAGAACGACCACCGCGGGATTCGCGTTGGGTGTCTTGCTCATGGTCGTGGCCGCAGCAGCCGCATTTAGTTTTACCAAGCGCATGCTGGAAACCACGACATGGATCACCCACCGGCAAGAGGTGCTGAAGGAGATTCAGAAAATCATGACGAACGTGAGTGAGCTCGCCGGTGCAGAACGGCTTTACGTCATTGTGGGCGACGAACAATTTCTAAAGGGACGGGAACAAACAAAAACCGAAGTCGAACAAGATGTTTCCAATGTCGGCAAATTGACGGCGGACAATGCGGCGCAACAACAGCGTCTCAACGAGTTGAAACCGCTGATCGCGCAACGAATTGATTGGGAAGGACAGGTCATCGTGGCCCGTCGCAATGAGGGGCCCACGGCCGCGGCCGCGATGATCGCTCAAGGCCGCGGAGTGGGCTTAACAGAGCAGATCGCTCACGCGTTCCGGGCGATGCAAGAGGAAGAGTATCGCCTCCTCACCGACGATCGGAAGCAGGCGTACATTGCGTCGACGACGGCGTTTTCACTTTTGCCTTCGGGCGTTTTTCTAAGTCTGATAATCCTTTCGTTAGGCATTTTTTATCTCAACGCCGGCGTCGGCGACCAAGCGCAAACCGAAATGGCCCTGCGGGAGAGCGAAAATGAAATTCGCCAACTCAATGTCGAACTAGAAGAACGGGTGGCGCGGCGAACGGCGGAATTGGAAGCAGCCAACAAAGAGTTGGAAGCATTCTCGTATTCCGTTTCTCACGATTTGCGGGCGCCGTTGCGTGCGGTCGATGGTTTTTCGCAAGCGGTCCTGGAGGATTACGGCGAGCAGTTGCCGAAAGAAGGCCGGCATTATTTGCAAACCATTCGCGAAGGCGCGCAACGCATGGGCCTCTTGATCGACGATCTGCTGACCTTCTCGCGATTGAGCCGAATGGCGCTGAAAAAAGAAACCATCAATATGACGAGGATAGTGCGTGATGCGCTGGCGGAGTTGGATTCGGAAACGAAAGGGCGCAAGATCGACATGCAGGTCCATGACTTGTCGCCTTGCCACGGCGACCGGGCCTTGTTGAAACAGGTTTGGATCAATCTCCTTTCGAACGCGGTTAAGTACACGCGCAAATCTCAACACGCGGTGATCGAAGTCGGCTCTCAATCCGAGAACGGCGAAAACATTTATTTCGTGCGCGATAACGGGACCGGCTTCGACATGCAATACGCGCATAAACTCTTCGGCGTCTTTCAGCGATTGCATGGCGCTGATGAATTCGAAGGCACCGGTGTCGGCCTGGCGATCGTGCAACGCATTGTGCATCGCCACGGCGGACGCGTTTGGGCAGAAGCCGCACCGAATCGCGGCGCGACATTTCATTTCAGTTTGAAAGCGGAGAACAATATATGAGCGAAGTCGATGCGGTTGAGATTTTAATTGTCGAGGATACGCCTCAGGATTTGGAGCTGACCTTGCGCGCATTGCGCAAAGCCAACCTAACGAATCGAATTCACGTGGCCCGTGATGGAGTCGAAGCGCTCGAGTTTATTTTTTGTGAAGGCGCATACAGCGCTCGCAAGATCGACAATCGGCCCAAAGTTATTCTGCTCGATCTAAAACTTCCGAAAGTCGACGGGATCGAAGTATTGCGCCGCGTGAAAGGCGATCCGCGCACGAAAGATATTCCGGTCGTGGTGTTGACCTCGTCCAAGGAACAGAAGGACGTCGTGGATAGCTACGAGCTCGGGGTCAACAGTTACATCGTCAAGCCGGTCAACTTCGAGCGCTTCACCTCGGCGGTGCAGGATATGGGAATGTATTGGTTGCTGTTGAACCAGCCGCCAAAAATGGATGGATAAGACAGCTCAACCGCTTCGGATCCTGCTGGTCGAAGACAATCCCAACGATGCGGAATTGATCCTTCGCGAACTGCGCCGCGCTCATTTCGCTCCCGAAGCCAGACGAGTCGACACCGAAGCGGAGTATCTCGCGGCGCTCAATGCTCCGGCTGGTGTCGATCTTATCCTTTCCGATTACGCGATGCCGCACTTCAGCGGATTGCGCGCACTCGAGTTGCGTAATCAGCGCCGACTCGACATTCCGTTCATTATTATTTCGGGCACCATCGGCGAGGAGACCGCAGTCGCCGCCATCCGTTCGGGCGCTGCAGATTATCTTTTGAAAGACCGGCTCGCCCGTTTAGGCCAGGCGGTCGAACAGGCACTGCAACAACAGCAGGCCGACAAAGAACGCAAGCAAGCCGAGGAGACATTGAACAAACTTAGGCTTCATCACGAATTGATGCTCAATTCGGCGGGCGAAGGAATATGTGTGATCGATCTTGATGGAAATATTAATTTCATCAATCCGATAGGCGCAGTGTATCTCGGCTGGGAAGTTGTTGATCTTTTGGGCAAGCCGGCGCACGCAACCTTTCACCACACGCGAACTGATGGATCGAAATCTTCGCTGCAAGAGTCTCAGATTCACGAGAGCATGCGCGCCGGGGCGACCCGGCGGATAACCAATGACATTTTTTGGCGCAAGGATGGGAAATCCTTTCGCGTTGATTACGTCTCCGCTCCGATCAAAGACAAACGCGGACAGGTGACGGGCACGATTGTTACTTTCAAAGACATCAGCGAACAATTTGCCGCCGAACAGCGGTTGAAGCTGCAGGAACAACGATACCGGTTGCTGTTCCAGACTAATCCGAGTCCGATGTATGTTTATAACGCGGACACGCTGCAGGTCCTGGCCGTGAATGACGCCGCGGTTGCCCAATATGGCTATTCGCGCGACGAGTTTTTGGCGCTGACGCTGCGAGAGTTGCGACCAGCCGAAGATGTCGATCTTTTAGAAAAGGCGCTTTCGATCACGCGATCGCCCGGGCAATCCAGCGGTGAATTTCGCCACGTTCGAAAGGACGGATCGCTTCTGTACGTCGAAATTTATTCCAGCCCGGTCCTGTGGGATACCGCGTCGGCACGCATCGTCACGGCGATCGATGTAACGGAACGTAAGCGCACGGAAGAACGAATGCGTGAACAAGCCGATATTATCGAACGCGCACACGATGCTGTAATCGTCCGCAATTTCAGCGATGACATCGTCACGGTTTGGAACAATGGCGCAGAGCATCTTTACGGCTGGAGTGCAACCGAAGCCATCGGCCAACCGATGGGTGAACTGATTTTCGCGGAGTCGGACGATCGCCGGGCCGGTCTCGACCAACTGGTTTCTGCCGGCGAATTTCACGGCGAGCTAAAGCACTGCGCCAAAGATGGACGCGAAGTGATTGTCGACTCGCGCGTCACGTTGATTCGTAACGATGACGGCACGCCGCGGGCGGTCCTCGGAATTAACACCGACATTACCGAGCAAAAAAAGCTCGAGACGCAGTTGCTGCGCGCGCAACGGCTGGAAAGCATCGGCACGCTCGCAAGCGGCGTGGCGCATGATCTCAATAACATCCTGACTCCGATTTTAATGTGCGCGGAAGTGCTCCGCGGCGAAGTCTCGAACGAAGATCGACAATCGGCTGTTGCGCTTATCGACCAAAGTGCGCGGCGCGGCGCGAATGTAGTGAAGCAGGTCCTCACGTTTGCGCGCGGGGTGGAAGGCGAACGCGTCGTAATCAATCCTCGGCATCTGCTGGAAGAGATGGTCGACATCGCGCGCAAGACATTTCCAAAATCGATCGAAGTCACGGCGCGTTATCCGGAAGAGCTGTGGTCGGTTGAAGGCGACCCGACACAGCTTCACCAGGTGCTGCTCAATCTTTGCGTCAATGCGCGCGACGCCATGCCCGACGGCGGTGCGCTCACGCTCGCGGCCGAGAATGTCGATCTTGACGAAAGTTACGCCGCGACCATGCCGGATGCGAAAGTCGGACCGCATGTGCTGTTGCGCGTAAGCGACACGGGCACCGGAATGCCACGCGCAACGATCGACAAAATTTTCGATCCCTTTTTTACGACCAAACAAATTGGAAAAGGCACCGGACTCGGATTATCGACAGCGTTAGGCATCGTCAAAAGCCACCGCGGATTCCTCGCCCTTTACAGCGAACCGGGTCGCGGCACGACCTTCCGGATTTTTTTGCCGGCAACAGGCATCGAGCCGGCCGCGGTCAAGCCCACCACCTCGCAGCTTGTTCAGGGTAATAACGAATTGATTTTAGTGATCGATGACGAGGAAGGAATCCGCCGCGTCACAACCAACACGCTCGAGAAAAATAATTATCGTGCGCTCGAAGCGAAAGACGGTCCCGAGGCGCTCGCATTATTCGCGCAGCAAATGGATTCGATTCAACTCGTCATTACCGACCTGATGTTGCCTTACATGGACGGCTTGGCGCTGGCGCGTGCGCTCACGAAGATGAAACCAGACATCGCAATCATTGCGTCGACCGGCCAGGGCGAGCAGACGAGCATGAGCGAGTTGCAATCGCTCGGAGTAAAAAATTTCCTGAGCAAGCCGTACGACAGCGAGAGATTGCTGCGGACGGTGCACGAAGCCCTGGCTGGTGCGCGAAGTTGAAAGCTGTTCGTATCTT
>JBEEGX010000076.1:0-4681 GCA_041167105.1 Verrucomicrobiota bacterium | reverse complement strand
ATTTTTGTCGGCGAAACGTTTCGCCCAAACTGGATCGCTCGCGATGAAAACCGGAATTTTATTTACGAATCCGAGCCCGGCTTCGAGCGCGCAACCGGCATAAAAGCGCGTCGCCTCTTCGGAGCCGACCGGGAGATAATTCACGAGAATCTCGGCCGCGGAATCGCGCAGCTCGCCGATGATTTGCTCACGCGTCGATTCCTTCTCCAGCGGCAAGAACGTGCGCAACGGATCCTGCTCGGCCATGTGCGGCGCGAAGCTGTCGAGCACTACGCCCATATTCACGATCGCGCCGGTGCGTTTGATTTTCTCGCAGAAAATCTTGGTGCAATTCGGCGGCGAGAAGATCGCTTCGCTCACGTCGAGACCGACTTTGCGTCGATCAATGTCGAAGGCGGCGACGACTTCGATGTCGTGCGGTTCGTAATTGCCGATGCGGCGATGCATCAGGCCGACGTTCGCGCCGTTAGCGGAAAAACCGCGGTAGAAGTTGATGCCTTGGACGAGCGAACTGGCGCAGTTGCCGACCCCAACGATGGCGATTCGAATCTTGCTCATGCGTAAAAGGGCGACTCTAGGCGGGGTAGGTCGCGTGGCGCAAGCGACAAGTTTACCGACGTTAGGGAGATGGTAAGTAGGGGTGCACCTTACCTCCGTGACACTGGGCATCGGCCTTTTTTATTGAAAAAACAGCCTGGCGCGCGGACATAAGACGGGATGCGGGCAAGCTTGGCGGCGGTCGTGGCGGCGATCGCCGGAATTATTTCGCAGCCGGCTTCGGCGGCGGCTGCGACGTACGATGTCGATCAAGCAGTCGCGGTGGCGATTGAACAAAATCCCGAGATCGTAATCGCGCGCAAAAAAGTCGAAGCCGCGCACGGCGGTGTGATCGAAGCGCGATCGGGTTTTCTACCTTCGGTCGTGTCGACCGGACTTTTCCGCGAACGCCACCATCAAACCGATTCGCGGCTGCGCGATGAAGATTACAACGCCTCCGTGCGCGTCGTGCAAAATGTTTACACCGGCGGTGCGGTCACCAATCAAAACGCAATCGCGAAATTGAATCTCGAAATCCAGGAGTTGGAACTGCAGGCGCTCACGAATCGCGTGGCCATGGACACGCGCGTCGCATTCAACGATGCGCTGCTCAATCGCGCCAAGGTCCGCGTGCGCGAGCAATCGGTCGGCGTTTTGCAGGAAGAAGTGAAATCGCAGCAGGAACGTTTTCGCGCCGGCATTGTCGGGAATCTAAATGTGCGTCGCGCCGAAGTCGCGCTCGCCAATGAGCAACCGGAGCTGATCAATGCGGAAACGCAAATTAAGAATTCGTATTTGCGATTGGCGGAATTGTTAGGGATCGATTCGCGCACGGACACGCGGACGACGGCCTTGTTCGAAGTCAGCGGCGAATTGCAATACAAGCCGCGTCACCCCGACCTGAATGAATGTCTCGCTCGCGCCGACACTTCGCGTCCCGAAATCAAAGCGCGCGAAAAAGAAATCGCGATACAAGATCGACAATCGGATTTGGACCGCAGCGCGTTGCGTCCACAGGTCGAAGCGTTTTCCGGTTACGAACTTTACAACGAACGCGACCCGCTCGTCGGCCCCGAATTCAATCACGGTTACGTCGTCGGCGTGAATGCGCGCTGGAATATTTTCGACGGCTTCGCGACAAAGGGCCGGCTGCAGGCGACGCATGCGCGGCGCGAGGCGGCGGCACAAGCGCTGCAGGCGTTGCGCAACTCCGTTGGCTCCGAAGTGCGCAGCGCATTTCTCGATCTGCAACAAGCCGAACGCACGCTCGAATCAGAAACGAAAAACGTTACTACGGCCGATGAATCGCTCGAGATCGCGAAGGCGAATGTCGGCGCCGGCTTGGCCACGCAGCTCGAGCTTTTGCAAGCGACGTCGGACGTTACGCGCACGCGCACGACGCGATTGGCCGCGATTTATCAGCACAATGTCGCGATCGCGAAACTGGCGCGCGCGTGTGCCGTTCCGCCGAACGAATTGGATTTTCATCCGAAACTCACGAGCGACCGCTCGGCTAAAGCCGCGAATCACGTTGTCGATCTTGCGCAGCCGCCGAAGAAGCTCAGCCGAAAATGAAAGCGCTTCTCGCATTTCTTCTTTGCCTTTGCAGCGCAGCCGTGGCCCAAGCGCTCACGCTCGATGCGGCGATGCAACGGACGATCGAGGACAATCCGGAAATTCAGCGCGCGCGTATCGATCTCGAGCGCGCCGGCGGGCAGCGTTTGATTTTCCATTCGGTCGCGTTGCCCGACGCGGGGATTGGCGTGATAGGCGGAGTCGAAGGCGGACATCGCGCGGGCCAAAAACAAACGCAGCCGTTCGCATTTGGTTATGGCGGGATTCGGCAACCGTTTTTCAACATGGCGGTGCCGCCATCGTGGCGACGCGGCGACATCGAGGTGTTGATCGCGCAACAGAATCTCAACGTCGCCGTAACGCAGCAGCTTCATTCGGCGCGCGTCGCGTTTTACACCGCGCTTTACAATCGCGATGTGAATGGGGTGCGCGGCCAGCAGCGTTCGCGCCTGGAAGAAAACACGCGCGCGCAGAAAACGCGCTATGAAACCGGCCTAACGGACCGGGCGGCATTTGTCGCGGCTGACGTACAAACGCGCGAGCTCGATCCGCGCATCGACGCGGCGCAACGCGCATATGAAGGCGCGATTTTGAGATTGAGCGAAGCGCTCGGGAAAGATTACGGGCAATACGCGACGTTGCCGCACGTGGAAGGCGAGCTGCATTACGCAGATGTAGATGTCGATCTTGCGCAGGCGAGTGAGAAAGCGTTGCAGCGCCGGCCCGACGTCGAGCTGGCGCGTTTGATGGTGCGCGCGGCGGGCGAAGATCAACGCA
This sequence comes from Verrucomicrobiota bacterium, assembly GCA_041167105.1. Lineage (GTDB taxonomy): Bacteria > Verrucomicrobiota > Verrucomicrobiia > Chthoniobacterales > UBA10450 > JAJPGZ01. The sequence goes on along the minus strand of JBEEGX010000076.1, from coordinate 1,792 downwards.
TCATGGCAGCGGCGTATTATCCGCAAATCACCGCCGAGATTTCCGGCCGATACATTCCGGTGACGGAAGTGCGAACGACGCAACCTTCAGGCTCTGCCTCACGATCGGAAGACATCATCTCTTCTGAAATTCGCGAGGGCGGCTCGTATACCTGGCGCGTGATCGACAACGGCAAAGTCGGCGGCGCGGTCGCGCAAAAGAAAGCCGCGCGCGAGATCAACGAGATTCTGCTGCAAAAACTCGAGCGCGATGCGCAACGAGATCTCGCGCGCATTCACAACGATCTTCAATCCATCGCGACGAAAGAGAAGGCGTTGCAAGCGGCGTCGCTGGCCGCGGAAGAGAATGCGCGCACGATTGAGCAAAATTTAGCGGGCGGGATTTCGTCGCAATTGGAATATCGGCTTGCGCAAAATGATTTACTCGAGGTGAAAACGGCGCTGCTCACACTCGCTTTTCAACAACATGTCGATCTTGCGGAATGGGATCGCGCCACCGGAAAGTATTTGCGCTTCGTGGACGCGAGCCCGCGAGACGTGCGATAGTCTCGCGCTTTGAAACTGCCGAATACGCGAACGCTCATCGCGATCATTGCGCCGCTGCTCGTGCTCATCGCGATCGCGTCCTATTTTCTCGTGCCGGTCGCGGAAGTCGCGGAAGTGAAACGCGGCACCGCCTACTCCGCCGTTTACGGCACGGTACGGATCGAGCCGACATTCCTTGTGCACGTCCGCGCGCAAAACGCCGGCTTCATTCATCTCGACGACGCGTTTTCGAATGGCCGCGGCTCAATCGGAAAGCTGGTCGACAAAGGACAGCTGCTTTCGACGATCGCAGACGAAACGACCGCGCGACAATTGAAACAAGCGCGGGCCGATCTCGCAGCCGCGAATCAACGCGCCGCTTTGCCGTTGCCGTCGTCGGAGTTGTTGAAAGCGGCGGAAGATAATCTGCGCCGCATCGAGCTCGTCGTTGCGTCCGGCAATGTGCCGGCGGTGGAATACGAAAAAGCGAAGAGCGAAGTGAATCGTCTGCGCGGCGCAGTCGAGAATGAGCGCATCGAACGCGATCGCAACTTGTCGCAGCAGGAAGACGCCGTGCACAAACTCGAAGCGCAGATGAAGAATTCCGAAATTCGCGCGCCGATCGAAGGGATCGTGACAAATATCCTCACGCTCGACGGCGAGTTGGTCGCCGAAAGCAACGAGCTTTTCACCGTCGCGTCGCGCAAAAATTATGTGCGCGGCGAAGTTAACGAGGAGGACGTCGGCTCCGTCAAAGCGGGAATGAAAGCGAGCGTGCGTTTGTATGCGTATCGCGCGCAACAATTCGCCGCGACAGTTTCGTCGATTCAACCGGCGGCCGATCCGGAAACGCAGCGTTACACTATCGTGCTCCAGCTCGACAAACCGCCGGACAATTTGATGGCGGGCATGACCGGCGAGATGAACATCATCACCGGCACGCACGAAAAAGTTTTGCTCGTGCCGACGCGCGCACTCCTTGTCGATCAAGCGTTGCTCGTGCGCAACGGCACCGTGCACAAACACACGGTCAAGACCAGTTATCGCACGCTCGATTTCACCGAAGCAATGAGCGGTGTCCGCGAAGGCGATTACGTCATCGTCGCCGATCAGGACAAATTCAGACCGGGACGTCCGGTGCGCACGCGCAAGATCGACATCGTCGCCGAAGAGCCGCTGCCGAAGTGACGCCGACGCTTTACATCGCGATGCGTTTTCTCACGCACCGCAAGCGCGCAATGCTTCTCAGCCTCGGCGGCGTTGTCTTC
>JBEEGX010000075.1:0-8960 GCA_041167105.1 Verrucomicrobiota bacterium | reverse complement strand
CGCATTGAGCGAGCGACGACGGCACGCGCGCTGCTGGATAATGCATCGTGCGTCACGACATCCACCTCAGCGGAAGCGATATTACTTTCCTGAAAGCGCTCGGTCTGGGCGGCACGCCGCTCGCCGGACATCTCTTGCTCACGCGGATGGGCGAGACCGACGAAGGGGAGTTGGTCGATACGATCAAGAGTTTGGTCGAGATGGACTATGTCAGTTCGACCAAGGTCAACATCATGAAAATCGAAGACGTCGAGCGCTCGAGCTTTCGCGTGAACTCCAGCTACGCTGATGCGCTCCGCGATGCCATGCACCCCGGCCGACGCACCGAAGATCGCGCGCGTCGCCGCCGCCGTCGCGAATAATTTCGCGCGCGCGTTGCGCAAAGTTTGGCCGTGGCTCGCGGCCGTCACGAGCGGTCTGCTCTACGCCGCGTGCTTTTCGCCGTTCGATCAAAGCTGGCTCTGCTGGATCGCGCTCACGCCCTTAATCGCGGCGGCGTGGTTTGGAAGATCGACATCTACTCGCCCGTGGCTGCGAAATTTGTTGCTCGGTTACGTCGCCGGCGTCGTATTTTTCACGACCACGTTCTATTGGCTCGGCTCGTTAGGCGAATTGTTCCGCAGTGTCTGGCTGCGCGGCTTGCCCTTTCTCTTGTCGATCTATCTCGGCATGCACATCGCCGCGTGGACATGGTTCGCTGGTCTCGTTAGGCCGAAAAATTTCGCCAGCTCCGCGCGCAATTTGATTGCCGCCGCGCTCATCGCCGCCGCCTGGGTCACACACGAGTGGGTGCGCGGCTGGCTCTTCGGCGGATTTGGCTGGAACGGCCTCGGCATCGCGCTGCATCGTAACTGGCCGCTTATTCAAATCGCGGAATTCACCGGAGTCGGCGGAATCTCATTTCTGATTGTATTTGCGAGCGTGATCGCGGTGACCACGCCGCTGCGGTTGTTTCACGAAGCGCGCAGTCATCGCATGCGGCCGCATTGGGACATCAATCTCACCTTTCTCGCAATCGTCGCGCTCTTCGTTTTCGGCTGGCGCTCTGTGCAAAATACGAGGCCGACCAAACCGCTGCGCGTCGCCGCGGTGCAGGCAAATATTGCGCAAACCGAAAAGATGGATCGACAATCGATCGCGAAAATTTTCGATACATATCGCCGCTTGAGTTCGATCGCATTGCGCGCGAATCCGCCGCCGGATTTGTTAGTCTGGCCGGAAAGCGCCACTCCCGGGCCCGCCTTCGGCGACGAGCAATCGTACGATTTAGTGATGGAGTTCGCGATGTCCAGTCACGCCGATCTGCTTTTGGGCACGGACGAAATTGCGGCCGATCGCGCCTTCAACGCGGCGGTTCTTGTCAGCGACGGCGGCAAGCAGGCGCAGGTATATCACAAGATACATCTCGTCCCGTTCGGCGAATATGTGCCGCTGCGACATTCGTTTCCGCTGTTCGCTGTCGTCGCCAGCCGCTGGGTCCCAGGCGATTTTAATTTCGGCGAGGACTACACCGTCTTTCGCCTAACGAACGACCGAGCAGCCGTCGCGCCGCTGATTTGTTTTGAGGACACCATCGGCGAATTGACGCGGCAATTCGTAAACCGCGGCGCCGATCTCCTTGTCAACGTAACAAACGACGGCTGGTTTTTGCACACGGCCGGTTCGCGCCAGCATCTCGCCAATTCGATTTTCCGTTGCATCGAAACGCGCCGGCCGATGGTGCGCGCAGCGAATACCGGCGTCACCTGCTTCATCAACGAGTTCGGACGCGTCACCCAAATTCTGCGCGACGACACCGGCAATTCATTCACCGAGGGCGTTCTCACCGGCGACGTGAATGTCCCGCAAGATCGACAACTAACTTTCTACACGCGTCACGGCGAACTCTTCACGCAAATCTGCGCGGCCGTCACCGCGATCGCAGTGCTTGTCGTTTTTGTTCGCCGAAGATTCGCGAGATGAACGTCGAACTTCCGCTCGATCATCTCGCCGAACTTTGGCCGCAGGAATTTCAGGGCGCGCGCATCGGTGCGTTGTTTCATCCAGCGTCCGTTTCGTCGACGCTCGAACATGCCTCGCACATCCTCGAGCGACACAACGGCGATTTGTTTCGCGTTCGCGCGTTCTTCGGTCCGCAACATGGTTATCTCGGCCATACGCAGGACAACATGATCGAGTGGAAATCGTACGAGCATGCGCGGCTGCATGTTCCGGTTTACAGTTTGTACGGCGAACATCGCGAACCGACGAGCGACATGCTTGAAGATGTCGATCTCGTCCTTGTCGATCTTCAGGACATCGGCGCGCGTTACTACACTTTTATTTGGACGCTCTATCTCGTCATGCGCGCGTGCGAGAAACACGATCGCGCAGTCGTCGTGCTCGATCGGCCGAATCCGCTCAATGGCCTAACAACGGAAGGCCCGATGCTCGATCCGAATTACAGATCGTTCGTCGGAATGCATCCGATTCCGATTCGACATGGCAAAACAATCGGCGAACTGGCCCAACAATTTCGGGACGAAGCATTCCCCAAATGTCGATTGTCGATCTTGGCCATGAAAAATTGGGAGCGCGCGATGTGGTTCGACGACACCCGGCTGCCATGGGTGATGCCATCGCCGAACATGCCGACGCTCGACACCGCAATCGTTTATCCCGGCATGTGTCTGCTCGAGGCGACCAACATTTCCGAAGGCCGCGGCACGGCCCGGCCATTCGAAATTTTCGGCGCGCCATTCATCGATCCGGAATTGCTTTGTCGCGAACTAAACGCGCGAAAACTTCCCGGCGTTGTCTTTCGCGAAAATTATTTTCAGCCGACGTTTCACAAATTCGCGAGCGAACTTTGCGGAGGCGCGCAGATGCACGTGCAAGATCGACAATCGTTCCTGCCGTTTCGCACGGGCGTTGAAATCATCAAAGCGATTCGCAGGCTCTGGCGCGATCAATTTGAGTGGAAGCAACCGCCCTACGAATACGAATGGAAACGTCTTCCCATCGAAGTGCTCATCGGCGGCCCGGTCGATTCCTTGTTTCCGGACTGATCCTCATGGCATGTTCGTTGTCGATCTTGCGCGCGGAAATTCCGTGGCCGGAAGTCGAGCGCCGCGTCACCGAAGAAAACGCGAAGCTTGCGCAGAGACCGCAAGGTCGGGCTGGTGAATATTTCGTCGTCTGCACTTTATATTACACGCCGAAGGAATCCGGCTTCACCGCCGAGCGCGGATTCGACGCGACCTTGGTTACCAAATCAGGCTTGCACGGACGAAAATATCCGCGCGATTTCCTGCGCTCGATTAAAAAGGAAGGCTTCGGTCGCCTAACGACGGCAGTGAATGGCCGCAACTACATTCGTTACAACGGCGGCGATTCGTATTCATTCTCAAGTGCGCCCACGGGCGGCGGCGGGACGTTGGCGCCGCGCTTTTCTGCAGCCGCGCGACGTGGCGGCCGATTGCCACGCGGCGTTGTCATCGAAACGAACAGCGACACCGTCAAAGAAGTTTTCGGCAGCACACGTTGGAAAATCGTGGACACCGGCGGCGGGCTCCGGCGTTGGCAGGTGGATTGTTATTTCGGCGAGGACGAACCGCTCGGGCCGGGAATTTTAATGGGCCGACCGCGCGCGACGACTTTCGAGTACGCCTATGCGGAAGCGCGGGTGGCGCGCAATTAAGAGTTGATGTCGATCTTACCAATCCGCAAAATCGACATCGATGGCAGACCTACTCGTTAAACTTTACAACTTACAGCCGCGTTCCATATCCGTGCCGGAAGGCGTGAGCGTCCGGCGCGCGTTCGCCGCCGAAAAACTTCTGGTCGAGCAATGGGTGGCGAAACATTTCGGGATTCGCTGGGCGAGCGAATGTGAGATCGCGTTCATGCGTCAACCCGTTTCCTGTTTCATCGCGACCAACGGCCTCGAAGTTCTCGGCTTCGCCACCTACGACGCGACCGCGCGCGGATTTTTCGGCCCGACCGGCGTGATGGAACAAGCGCGGCACAAAGGAATCGGCCGCGCGCTGCTTTTCGCGACGCTTAACGACATGATCGGCCAGGGTCACGCGTATGCCATTATTGGCGCGACTAGCTCGCTCGATTTTTACCGCAACGAAGTCGGCGCGACGGAAATCGCAGACTCAACGCCGGGATTTTACGCCGGAATGCTCAAGCCGCGCGGGCCATAACCGCGACGTAGCTCAAATTAACGCGCCATTCGCGGTCCGACTGACATTCCACGACAATCTAGATTTCTTTCTGCCGAAACGCGCGACGCGTGAAGTTTCGCGGGAATTATCCGAACGCACGTCGATCAAGGACGTGATCGAGTCGTGCGGCGTGCCGCATCCCGAGGTGGACCTGATTCTGGTCGAGGGCGTGCCGGTAAAGTTTGATTTTGTTCTGGATCAAAGCGCAGACGTCGATGTTTACGGAACGCAATCGCGTTCCGCGCTTTTACCAAAAGAACGGCTGCAATCTGGCTCAATTCAAAAGTTTATCGCTGATGGCCATCTCGGTAAGCTCGCGACCAATCTGCGCCTGCTCGGGCTCGACGTCGCCTACGATCGACATGCGCAAGATCGACAACTACTCGAGCCCATGACCTCCGAAGACCGCGCGCTGCTCACCCGCGATCGCCGGCTGCTCATGCACAAAATCGTCCAACACGGCTATTATCCGCGCTCGCAGAATCCGTTCGAGCAAACGCTCGAGATCGTGCGGCGTTTCGATCTGCGCGACGAGCTCAAGCCGTTCATGCGTTGCCTTCACTGCAATCGCGCCCTCGATTTCGTCACCAAAGCGGACGTGCTCGATCAGCTCGAGCCACTCACCAAAATTTACTACGACGAATTCCGCCGGTGCGCCGGCTGCGTACGCATTTACTGGCGCGGCTCGCACTTTGACAGATTACGCGCGCGCGTGGATGACATTCGCGCCGCGCTCGAATGAAGAAGATCCTCTGCTGCGTCTGTGTCACCGCGTTCATCGCGACAACATTGTCCGCTTACGGCCCGTTAGGCCATGAGCTGGTTGGCGCGGTCGCGGATGACCTGTTGAAGAAAAAACCGGTCGGCGCCGAAATCAGCGCGCTCATCGACGGCATTACTCTGCAAAAAGCCGCGGTCATCCCGGACGAAATTAAATCCTGGGATAAAAATGGCCCCGACGATGCGAAAGCCTTCCCGCATTATCCCGGTCACGCGAAGATCGACAATCAACTGCGCGAATTCTGGCGCGCAAATCCGCCGACGCATGACGCGAAATCGCCGACGCCTTCGCATCACTGGTTTCATTACAGTGATGTGCCGGTGTTGAACGTGGAGAAATATTCCGCGGGCAAAGCCGGCCGCAGTCAATGGGACATCGTGCACATGATCCCTTATTGCGTGAGCGTGTTGAGCGGTGAAACGCCCGAAGATAATCCGCGCAAAATCACGAAGCCGGTCGCGATCATTCTTCTCGCGCATTACGTCGGCGACATTCACCAGCCGCTCCACATCGGCGCGGAGTATTTCGCGCAAAGCGGGCAACCGGTTGATCCCGATCGTGACCCGGCCGCATTGGAAGATCAGGGCGGCAACACGCTCAGCTTGATCGAGAACGCGACCGCGCAACATCCGCGGCATTACTATCACTCGCTCCATGCCTTTTGGGACAGCGACTCGGTGCGCGCGCTCGTCATCGGCACGACCGACGAACCGCCGAAAGAAAAACGCGACGCCCTTTATGCGCCGGCGCAGGCGAAGTTGTTAGGCGAATTTGTCGCGAACGAGCCGAAGAATTGGCGCACACGCGGCGATCCGAAAACGTGGGCCGAGCAATGGGCCGATGAAATTTTGCCGATCGCACATGACGCGCACACGCGTTTGCGTTTCGTGAAAGTGCGGCGCGAAGAAAAGGACGGGGCCGCGTTTGCGAAAGGCGAAGCGGACGAAATCGCGACCGGCTATCGCGAATGGGCCGGCGGGGTCGTGCGCGAAGAACTTTGGAAAGCCGGCTGGCGTCTGGCCGATCTTCTCGAGACCGCGCTAAGATCGACAAGTACATCTGCGACTCGCGCGCCAAGTGTCTCGCCGCAACCGCCCGCCGCGCCGCCTAACGAGAAAACAACGCCGCCCGATGTAGACACAACTCCGCCGCCAAGCTCCACGCCGACCGAACCCGCCTCTCCCTACGGAATGTATCCGACGAATTACAAGGAGATCGTCACCGCCTATGCGCGCGGCCGAAACATCGATGCGACGAAGATCGATTGGCAAGGCGAACCGAAGCCGGCGGACTTACCGGCGGCGGGCGGCCGGCCGCTTAAAGGTTATCTCGTTATCTTCAATACCGGACCGAAAACGCGCAGCGTTTTGATTCACGACGGTCTAATCGTCAACACCGCCGGTTTCGATCGCTAAACGCGATTGACCTTTCGTTAGGCCTTGGTCTTGGTCGCCGATTTGTCGCACTCCGCTTTCAGCTTCGCGTACTGATCAGCCGACAAGATTCCTTTGGCCTGTTGCAGAAATTTCGCGCGGCTTTCTTTTGTGCAGCCGGCTTTCATGCAATCGGACTGCCATGCTTCCAGCTTCGATTTTTGCTGCGTCGAGGCCCCTAACGACGCGAAATCGGTGCACGCCTTCTGCGAGTTGCTCGCGTTTTTCGCGCAGCACGCGTGGTCGCCTTTGTTGCCCGCAAAAATTGTCCCCGTTGAAAGCAGGGCCGCCACTGTCAAAATCGTTCCGGTGATTTTAATCATGGCGCAGTGTAACACGGAATCGCGCCGGGGACGATCAATGCTACTCGCGGTCCGTGCGGCGCTCGAACATTTCGGTCAGGTCGCGCTCGGAAAGCTCGATGTGCTCCTCGAGAAACCGTGCGAGCTCGGGAAATTGTTCGGAATGCGATTCGACTGAAGTCTCAACGATTTTTTTGCGAATGGCGCCGAGCCAGGTCGAGAGCGCGCGGTATTCCTCCACGTTTTCACCGGCCATGTGGCGCAGAGTTAACATGGAAAGACTGCAGACCATTGATTCGACCCGAATGACTCGCGCCATCAAGGCGAGCAGCAGTGCGTCGGTGGTGGAATCGCTCATGTCGATCTTGCGTGAAACCGGCCAAAGCGCGGTGAGCGCGGTTTAACTCTAATCGCGATTCGAAAGGCCTTCGGCGGTATCGCGGCCGCATTTGGACCGCAACTCACGGCGGCCCTGTGAAATAGAACATGATCGTGCGCGCGACATCGTAGACCGCGTGGGCCACGATCGCCGGCCAGATATTTCGGCCGGAGCGCAGGAAAACGAACCCGAAGACCAAACCGACCGTGCCGGTCAGCAACATCCCCTGCGGATTTTGATACGCGTGCGCGTAACCGAAAACGATCGCTTGAATCACGCACGCCGTTATCCAGGCGATGCGCTCGCCGCCGAAAAGCAGCGCCAGTCTCTGCAATAGAAAACCGCGGAAGAGAACTTCTTCGTAAAATCCGGCGGCGATGATGACGTAAATCGATTGGTAGATCGTCAGCTCGAGATTTCCGCGAAGAAAACTGAAAGCGCTCAGGTCGCGATGAAGCCCGGCGCGCTCGAGCAGGAACACCGCGACGAAAATTCCGAGACCGACAATTACTCCTAACGAAAGAGTGCGCGGCCAACTCGACGGCGTCTTCAATCCGATCGCGGCCGGTGTTTCGTGACGCATGCGAAGCAGCAACCAGATCGCCAAAAGCAGTGGAAGCTTGCTCAGCGCCTGGACGACGATCTGCGCACGCACATCAGACGGAAAAGGGATTGCCCTGTTAGACAGTGCTTCGAATGCGAATACGGCCGCGCCGAGAATGACGATGTCGATCAGAGAAGCAATCGAGCGCGACTTCGACGGATGTGAGAATTCCATGTTGATCAAAAGTTGCATGCGCGACCACGGCGCACGTTAATTAATCATGAAAACGCATTTCGTTCTCCTTGCGTTCGCGGCCATGGCCATGGCCGGCTGCGCCACTGAAACAACGACCACATCAAACGCGGCCGACCCGAGCCAACGCACTTATACGCAGAAGGACCTCAGCAATACCGGACGTCACGATAGCGCCGACGCATTGCGCGCGGCTGATCCGAGCGTGACCGTTTCGAGCGGCCGTTAGGCCATCAGCTGACTTTGAATTCGATTGCGCCATTGCGCGCGGTGGCGCGAATCGTTTGGCCTTCGCGGATTTTGCCTTCGAGAATCTCCATGCTCAGCGGATCGAGAATGAATTTCTGAATGGCGCGCTTGAGCGGCCGCGCGCCGTAAACAGGGTCGTAGCCTTCGCGCGCGATCAGCGCCTTGGCCTCGTCCGAAAGTTGTATGTCGATCTTTTGTTGGGCGAGCCGTTGCGTCACGCGGTTGAGCTGAATCTCGACGATCTTCTTCAAATCCTCCTCGCTCAATCGCTCGAAGATGATCACTTCATCGACGCGATTCAAAAATTCCGGCCGGAAATGTCGGCGCAGTTCGTCCATGACCAAACGCGACCGCGCCTCGCGCGATTCTTCTTCCATGATGAACTGCGAACCAATGTTCGACGTCATGATGAGGACGCTGTTCTTGAAATCGACCGTTCTCCCCTGCCCGTCCGTGATGCGACCGTCGTCGAGCACTTGCAGCAAAACGTTGAACACATCGGGGTGCGCCTTTTCGATTTCGTCGAACAACACGACCGAGTACGGTTTTCGCCTAACAGCTTCGCTTAACTGCCCGCCTTCTTCGTAACCGACATATCCGGGCGGCGCACCGATCAATCGCGCGACCGTGTGCTTCTCCATGTATTCGCTCATGTCGATCCGGATCATGGCGTTCTCGTCGTCGAACAAAAATTCCGCGAGCGCGCGAGACAGTTCGGTTTTGCCGACACCGGTCGGGCCCAGAAAAATGAATGAACCAATCGGACGATTTGGGTCCTGTAGTCCGGCGCGGGCGCGGCGCACGGCGTT
>JBEEGX010000074.1:0-3591 GCA_041167105.1 Verrucomicrobiota bacterium | reverse complement strand
CGCTTCCGCTTTTACACGGCGTTTCTCACGCGTGGCTTCGAGCGGCTGCGTGTTAATCATATGGATGAATTCGCCATTCATCTTCGGCTCGGCTTCATGAAACGCTTTCACGTTGCGCGCTGTGCCTAACAACTGCGCGAGATACTTCGAGCCCGACCGCCCCGAATTGATGCAGAAGATCATTGCGCGCCAAACTTCTTCACCCAACGCGCCAAAAGTGGATTGTCGATCTTAGCGGCGCGTTCGCGATTTTCGCCCGCAATCCGCCGAAGTACGCGCTCGTTGTGCGCGGTGTAATCGGCGAATTTCTCGTCATCCCAAACGCGATCGTCGCCGATGTGAAAGGTGAGATGCAAATTCCGGAAATGCTCGAATCGTTGCGCGTTCAGGATCAAATTGAATGCGAGAATACGTGCGACGAATTTGATGCCGATACACGCGTCGCCCAGATCGAACTTCGCGAGCGCGGCACGCGAGAAGATGAAGCAATCGTCGCCCGGATGTTCTACTCCCTCATCCGCGTACATCTCCGCTAGCTGCGATGGCGATGTGTATTCCCTTTTCAATGTCCGCCGCGTGATCATGCAAGCGTCGATGCCGCGGCGCAGAGTCTCGTCGATCGACGTGTAGAAATGCGGCTGCACCGCGATATCGACATTCGTGTAGATGATGTGCGCGGCTGTAGATGTCGATCTTGCCCCTTCGAGAATGTCGGCGATCAACGGCAGTTTGCGTTCGATTTTGAATTTGCCGAGATCAAGCACGGAGCGCGTGAGATGCTTTCGACAGCGAAAAAATTCCGGAACGATGTCGTCGTCGTCGGGAAAGTTTGCCGCGCAAAGATCGACATCTACTCCATGCGATGCCGCGAATTCCCGCGCCACGCGCAAACTTTCGAATGTGATCGGCTGCGCGACGTGCAGCGACGAATCCGGTCCGACCTTCGCCGGATTAATCACGTGAACGAATCGCGCACTCACAATGTGCCTAACAAAACCTCTTCGCCGGTCGTCGCGCGAAACCACTCCGGCACCTCAATGCCGCTTGCGATCATGCTGTCATAACAATTCTGCGTGATCCGCCCGCGACGCGTGCTCTCACCGAAGACCGCGTAGTTCTCCTTCGTCACGAACAGCCGAAATTCCTTCGGCATCGGCACGTCGTGTTTCAATTTGTCCATCGCATTCGCATTCGGCAGCTCGTCGGGCAAATGCGTGAACAAGTGCCGCAACACTTTCACACGCATGAGTTGATGGATCCAAATCTGGCGCCAGCCGCGGCGTTGAAAGTAAACCGTTCCGTCGGCATCGACGTGTTCGCGCTGATACAACGTCTGTTTGGGCTTGAGCAGCAAAGATCGACAACGACAAAAGAGCAGGCCGTCCATCTTGTCTGAAGTGAGCGCCTGCGAAATCATGCGCTCGATTTTATCCGTCACCAGCTGGATCGGGTAACGATCGTCCATGCACCAGTAAATCCATTCTTCGTCCGCAAGATCGACAATCAACTTCATCACCGTCGCCTTGATCGGCGCCGGAGTTTGCACGAAGCGGTCGCGCTCGGATTCCTCGCCGCGCAACTCCTGAAACGGAACATGAAAGACAAACGGATGCGCCGGCCACACGCGCGCATATTGCCGGATCATGTGCTCGGTCAGCGCGCGGTTGCGGTCGTAACTCAGCACAATCGCTTTGATTCGCACTCTCGCGCTATAACATTCCTGCGCGCTCTGCTCAATGAACCTGCTCATCATCACCGCCGATGATCTGAACGCCGATTCCGCCGGCTGGATGGGTTCGCGCGCCGGCGCCACGCCGAACATCGACGCATTCGCCGCGACCGCGCATCAATTTCGCAATTGCCACACCGTTATCCCGATTTGCCAACCATCGCGCTCCGCGTTCATGACCGGTCGCGTGCCGCATCGCAATGGCGCATCCGGTTTCGGTCCGGTGCGCGCGGACGTGCCGACGCTCACGGAAATTCTGCGCGCGAATGGTTACTTCACCGCCGCCATCAACAAGATCAAACACATGGCGCCGCCGGAAAAATTTCCGTGGGATTTAGCGCTCGACGGTTCCGGAAAAAATCCGGCCGCATTGCGCGCGCATTTTCAGCAGTGCCTCAACGCTGCGCGCGCATCTGGAAAACCATTTTTCATCAACGCGAACAGCACCGATCCGCACGGGCCGTTTCCGGAAGACGTTCCGTTCGACGAATCGAAGATCGACATTCCATCGTTCCTTGAAGATTTGCCGGAAGTGCAGCGTGAAGTCGCACAATATTTTTCGAATGTGCATCGGCTCGACCAAAGCTTCGGCGAAATCATCGACGCGCTCGGGTCAATGATTGATGACACGATCGTTTTGTTTTTTTCCGATCACGGAATGCCGATGCCTTTTTCAAAAGCGGTGCTGTATCGCTACGCGACATGGGCGCCGGTTCTGTGGCGTCCATCTAAGATCGACAATCGCATTCAGAGCGACGACCTCGTCAGCAACATCGACATCATGCCGACGGTTCTCGACTTGCTCGGCCTAACGAAACCGGAAGGCATGGATGGCGAGTCATGGATAGAAACGCATTCGCGCGATCACATCTTCACCCAAGTCGACACCGTGAACAGCGGCCGCGAATTTCATGCGCGTTGTATTCGCACCAAAACGCGCGCCTACATTTGGAATCCGTGGGCTGATGGCAAAACCGAATTCCGCATCGGCGCGATGTCGAAGCGCTTATCGTGGCACGCGATTGTTGAAGCGGCCGAGCGCGACCCGAAATTGAAAGCGCGTGTGCAGCATTTCATTTATCGCTGCCCGGAAGAATTCTACGACGAACAGCGCGATCCGGATGAGCGCGTGAACTTGATCGACGATCCCGCGTACAAGATCGACATCGACAACATGAAAGCGTTGCTCGCCGATCACATGGAGAAAACGGGCGATCCGCTACTCGCGAAATTTCCGCGGTCGCGATGAAGCTCGGCAAAACGCTTTATGTCACCAATCGCAAAGACTGGCGCGCGTGGCTGCGCAAGAACCACAATCGCGCGAACGAAATCTGGCTCATCTATTATAAGAAGCACAAGAATAAGCCGCGCATTCCCTACGACGATGCGGTTGAGGAAGCGCTTTGCTACGGCTGGATCGACAGCATCGTCATGCGCGTCGATGACGAACGCACGGCGCAACGTTTTTCGCCGCGCCGCTCGAAAAGTTTTCTTTCCGAAACAAACCGCGAACGCGCGCGGCGCTTGATCAAAGCGAAAAAGATGACGCGCTTCGGTCTCGAGAAAATTAAGGCGCAATTAAATGAGAAATTCGTGCACGCGGCCGACGTCATTGCCGAATTGAAGAAAGACAAAACGACGTGGGAAAATTTTCGGGCGTTCCCGGAATCGTATCGGCGTATTCGCGTGGCTTGGGTCGATTACGCGCGGAAGCGCCCGGAAATTTTCCAGCAACGTCTCCGGTATCTTTTGAAGATGACGAAGCAGAACAAACGCTTCGGCATGGTGCAGTGAAAGATCGACAATCGCATCTCGCGCGCCAGCTCGGTCTGTTCGACGCGACCATGCTGGTGATGGGCGGA
>JBEEGX010000073.1:0-9516 GCA_041167105.1 Verrucomicrobiota bacterium | reverse complement strand
TGCAGAATTTCGGGAATGGAAAACAGCGGATGCGAAGTCGCTTTCTCGCCTTCGCCTTCGATCAATTCGAAGATTGGTTTATCGCTCGCGGCGTAGTGATCGACCTTGAGTCCTTTGCGCCCGAGCTCGGCAATGATCTTTTCGATCGCGGCCGATTCGTGCAGCTCAACTAACTTCGCGCGGCGACGTGGCGCGCCATTCGTTTTCGCGGGAGCCGCTTCGCCTAACGGCAACAATTCCTGGGCAAGCTCCTCGTCGAACAAATTAAGATCGACATTCGCATGATGAAATTCGCGCACCGCTTTTTCGTCGCGGAAATAGTGAACCATTTCTTCATTGCCCTCGCGCACTTTCACCAAATACGCCGGTAACTTTCCCGATTTCGAATTGCGTTCGCCGAGATAAGTTTCGAAATCACCACCGTGACGCCGCACCGCTTCGCTCAGCTTCGCCAGTTTCTGCAGCGTTTCGAGAATGTCCTTCAATTGCGCGGCCGTGAGTTCCTTGTTGTCGGCCAGATTTTTCAAACGCACGTCTTCCGCGCCTAACGAGATCAAAATTTTGTTCAGCTGCGCGTCGTCATCGACGTACTCTTCGCGCTTCTTGCGTTTGATTTGATAGAGCGGCGGTTGCGCGATGTAGATCTTGCCCGAGCGCACCAGCTCGGTCATTTGCCGGAAGAAAAACGTGAGCAGCAACGTGCGAATGTGCGACCCGTCGACGTCGGCGTCGGTCATGATGATGATGCGGCCGTAACGCAACTTCGACATGTCGAAGCGGCCTTCTTCCGGTTTGCCATTCCCGGTGCCGTCTTCATCGCGCGGCTTGCCGATGCCGGTGCCGATGGCGGTGATCATCGCCTGGATTTCGTTGTTCTTGAGAAACTGATCTTCGCGCGCCTTCTCGACGTTGATGAGCTTACCGCGGATCGGCAGGATGGCTTGATAACGCCGGTCGCGTCCCTGTTTCGCCGAACCGCCGGCCGAGTCGCCCTCGACGATGTAAAGTTCGGTCAACTCCGGATCGCGCTCGGAACAATCGGCCAGTTTTCCCGGCAATCCGCCGCCGGTCAGCGCGCCTTTGCGAATCGTCTCGCGAGCTTTTCGCGCCGCTTCACGCGCGCGTGCTGCCGTTAATACTTTGTCGAAAATCCGTCGCGCAATCGGCGGCGTCTGATCGAAGAATGTCATCAACCCTTCGTACACCGCCGAGTTCACGATGCCGTCGATCTCAGTGTTGACGAGCTTCACTTTCGTTTGCGATTCGAAGCGCGGGTTCGGCAGCTTGATCGACAACACCGCGATCAAACCTTCGCGCACATCATCGCCCGAGATCGATGGGTCTTTATCTTTCGTCAGGCTGTTTGCTCGCGCGTACTGATTGATCGCTCGCGTCAGCGCCGTGCGAAAGCCGGTCAGATGCGTGCCGCCGTCCGGATTCGGAATCGAGTTCGCGAACGGCAAAATCTGGTCGTTGTAGCTGTCATTGTATTGCATCACAACATCGACAAAAACTTCGTCGCGCTGGCGCTCGATCACGATCGGCTTCGGATGAATGACCTGTTTGTTCTCGCCCAGCTGCTTCACGAATTCCTCGATGCCGTGCTTGTAGAGAAACGTTTCCTTCTTCGGCGGATCGATCCGCTCGTCGGTGAGCGTGATCTCGAGACCGGGATTTAAAAATGCGAGTTCGCGCAAACGCGTTCCCAATCGCTCAAATTTAAACTCAGTCGTGATCGTGAAGATCGTCGGGTCCGGCAAAAACGTGATCAGCGTCCCCGTCGTCTTTTTGTTTTTGACTTCGCCGATGACCTCGAGCTTCTGCGTCGTTTTTCCTTTGGCGAAGGCCATGTGATGAACCTTGCCGTCGCGTGAAACTTCAGCTTTGAACCATTCCGAAAGAGCATTGGTGCACTTCGCGCCGACGCCGTGGAGACCGCCCGAATATTTGTAAGCGCCTTGTCCGAATTTTCCGCCGGCGTGCAAATTTGTGAGCACGAGCTCGATCGCCGGCATCCTCCATTTCGGTTTACCGCGCTCATCCGGCGGCCCGACTTTTTCGTCAACCGGAATACCGCGTCCATTGTCTCGCACGGAAACTGACCCATCCACATGAACGCTGACTTCGATTTTGTCGCAGAAACCTGCGAGATGTTCGTCGATTGAATTATCGACAACTTCGAAAACCAAGTGATGTAATCCGCGCTCGTCCGGGTCGCCGATGTACATGCCCGGCCGCTTCCGCACGGCTTCCAGGCCTTCCAATTTCTCGATCTGAGCGGCGTCGTATTTCTGCGCGGCGGCGATACCGGTCACCTGATCACGCGATGTTTTTCGGACCGGTTCTTCCGGCGGAGCTTTGGGCATAGAATGGGGCTGAACGGCCACCGGAAAGAGGATAGGCAAAACACCAGCAGAAACAACTAATATCTCGCGATTTAACCGATGAATTTTCCGCTATATATTGGGACGGGAGCCGGCCGAAAGCGCAGGATATGGTGGAGAATGGCGATTGTCGATCTTGCGCAAATTTCGAGAGCTTGACCGCGCTGTTTTGAACCTGAAATGTGACCTGTGATGCGTCGCCAAACACTCGCCGAAGCCCGCTGGATTTTCGCGATTCTGGGCGCGCTATTGCTCGCCAGTTGGTTCGTTAGTCTATGGCTCTCGTTAGTCTTTCTCGTGTTGATCGTTTACACCTTCGCATTCTTTCGCGATCCCGACCGCGTCGTGCCTAACGATGCCGATGTCGTCGTCGCAGCGGCTGACGGTCTCGTCGCCGACATCGTTGAAATCGACGAACCGGAAATCGTGAAATCGAAAACGAAACGCGTCGGCATCTTCTTGTCGATCTTCGACGTGCACACCAATCGGGCGCCGATTGATGGCCGCATCGTTTACCGCGAACACCGCAAAGGTCTCTGCCTCGACGCGCGCAATCCGGAATGCTCCACCAAAAATGAATCGATGACGTGGGCCTTTCAAAATTCGCGGGTCACCATTGTCGTTAAGCAACTCACCGGCGCGATCGCGCGCCGCATCGTGGCGTGGTCGCAAGTCGGCGACGAATTGAAACGCGGCGAGCGTTTCGGAATGATTCGCTTCGGTTCGCGCACGGAAGTATACTTGCCGCTCAACGCTGAGATCCTCGTGAAAATCGGCGACCATGTGCGTGGTGGATCGACAATCATCGCCCGCCTGCCGAACGAATGAACGACAACAACAATCCGCAAAAGATTTACCTGCTGCCGAACCTGATGACGGCCGGAAATCTTTTCTGCGGCTTCACCGCTACGTTGAAGGTTCTCGAAGGCGCGCTGCTGCAAAGCACGAATGCGGATGCCGCCGCGGATCTATTTCACGCCGGCATCTGGTTCATTCTCGGCGCCTGCGTTTTTGATATGCTCGACGGCCGCCTTGCGCGTCTTGGTGGCCACGAAAGCGCATTCGGCCGCGAATTCGATTCGTTAGCCGATATCGTCTCGTTTGGTGTCGCGCCCGCACTCCTCGTTTATCGCATCGTGCTGAAAGAATTTCCGCGCGCCTGCTGGATCATTGCCTTCGTTTATCTTGCCTGCGGCGCGTTGCGTCTCGCGCGCTTCAATACCGCTGCCGCTGTGGGCAATGGCAACGATAGCAGCAAAAATTTCACCGGCTTCCCCATCCCGGCCGCGGCTGGCCTCATCGCGTCCATCACGCTTTTCATGCTCTGGTTAGCCGAAGGCGAACATTATCTCGGCAATTGGAAATTCCTCCTCCCGCCGCTGATGCTCTTTCTTTCGTTCATGATGTTCAGCCATTTCCAGTATCCGAGCTTTAAGGCCATCAACTGGAAGACGAAGAAGTCGATTCCGCGATTTCTCATCATCATTCTTATCTTGATCGCGACGGTCATGAACTACGAATGGATGCCGGCCGTTCTGTTTTTGTCGTATTTGCTCTACGGATTCTTGCGTCCGTGGCTCTCGCGCGAATGGCGGCGCGAGATCGAAGAGGAGATCGGCGAAGAAGACGAAGCGCTCGAGCAGCTCCCGTAAGATCGACAATTACTATTCGTTTAACTTCGCGAGAATCTCGGGATCGCGCACGTCCGCCCATTCGCCGGTCAGCTCGAGCGCTTTCACGCGCTTGCCCGATTGCGCCATTTCGCGAATCGCATCCGTTAATTCGTATTCGCCGCGCGGCGAGGGTTTCAATCTCGCCGTGAATTCGAAAATACTCGGGCGAAATGCGTAGAGACCGGCGTTATACCACCGGCTCGTCGGCTCGTTAGGCAACGGCTTCTCGCGAAGATCGACAACTTCCATTTGTTCGTTCACGAACACCGCGCCGCCTTTGCTCACATCTTCATCGCGTTTCACGCTCACGACCGCCTCCACATCGTCCGCAAGATTGACAATCGAATTGTAATTGCGCGGATCGACCAGGATGTCGCCGTAACTCAGAACAAACGGCGCGTCGCCCGCAAAACTTCGCGCAAGATCGACAACTCGTCCCGTTCCGTCCTGAACTTCCTGCGTTACGTATTCGACTTCGTCGCCAAAGTAATGTCGCACCACATCCGCGCGATATCCGACGACAACGAGAAAACGTTTCACTCCCGCCGCGCGCAAACCATCCACGATGTGCCGCAAGACCGGTTGGCCGCGCACGACGATCATCGGCTTGGGCAACTCATTAGTCAGCTCGCGCATGCGGGTGCCGCGGCCCGCTGCGAGCAAAACCGCCTTGTCGATCTTCCCCATTTCAATCACAGTTCGCGCCAATGGCTGCTTTGCAATTCCTCAGCAAGTATCGCGAGACCGGTTTGCTCCTCATCCGCGCCAGCCTCGGATTCATTTTCATCGTGCTGCTCGTGCCGGTGCTTTGGAACGGGCAGGGGAGCTGGGAACATTTCGGTTCGGCCATGCGCCATCTCGATGTGCATGGCCATTACAAATTCTGGGGATTTCTCGGCGCGTCGTTAGGCTGCATCGGCGGCGTGCTCATGATTCTCGGTTTGTTTTTTCGCATCGGCGTTTTGCTTACGCTCATTATCACGCTCGTGCATCTGGTCGCGATCTGGCAGACGCATGGCGATTTCCATTCGCGCATGCCGGCGGTGGAGATGTCGATCTTGCTGTTAGGCGTTTTGTTTGTCGGCCCGGGAAAATATTCCGTCGATAAGAATTAGGATTTCTTTTCCGGCGTCTTAATGATCAACGCCGGCAGATTGAGCTGCGCGATCATCGCCGAAATCTTCGGCACGTCCTGATCGCGGATCTGCGTCCACTTTGCGACCTGCGCGTCGAGCTGGCTGCTCAAGTCTTTGAAGACGTCCTGTTGCGGCTGCGTCGGCGCGGCGTTCGCGCCGTCGATGACGTGACTGAACGTATCGAAGCGCTCATTGAGCTTGTTCGGGAAGACGAGATTGCCTTCCGAGCTCTTCATGTTCACTTGGATTAACTCTTCTTCGACCGCCGAAATCTTCTTTGTTAGGTCGTCAGCCGCATCGAGCGCCGGCTTCACGCGCTGATCGTCGCCGAATTTCGCGTGCAGCGATTTGATCTGCGATTTCACCTCGCGGATTTCGTTGATCGCAGTGTGCAATTGCGAAATGCGATTGCGCGTCTGCATCGAGAGATCGAATTGTTTTTGCAAAGCGTCGTTGTCGATCTTGACGCGCGGGTCCATCACGAGCTTGAGCGGCGCCGTCTGCGTTTTTCCGCTGACGGTAAGCTTCAACTGATAATCGCCCGGCGTTGCCTTCGGCCCGCGCGGCCCGTCGCCGGTATAAAACGCGCCCGGCGTTTGCACCGGGTCGTCGTAGCGCAGGTCCCACGCGAAACGATTCATGCCTTCTTTCGCCGGGATCGTTTTCACCTGCTCGACGCGGTCGGGCCACTCCGGCGGTTGCTCATTGTCCTTCTTCTCCTTGCTCGACAAATGCCTAACGAGTTTGCCCTGCGCATCGAGAACATCGAGCGTGACTTCGTCTTTAGGCTCGGCTTTGAAGTAGTAATCGAGCATCGCGCCCGGCGGCGGGTTGTCGCCGACCGGCTGGCGTTTGTCGAACTCAGTCGGATAATTCAGGATCAATCCGACCTGGGGCTGATAAAGAATCGCGTCCTGCGAATTCAATTGCGGCGTGACCTGGCGCAACGGCGTCAGATTATCGAGCACCCAAAACGCACGCCCGTGCGTCGCGACGACAAGATCGTCATCTTTCACGACGAGATCGTGAACGGGCGAGATCGGCAGATTCAATTGCAGCGGCTGCCAATGCGCGCCGTCGTCGAACGAAACGTAAACGCCAAGCTCAGTCCCGGCGTAGAGCAAACCTTCGCGGCGCGGATCTTCGCGAACCGCGCGCACGAACGCGCCTTCCGGAATGCCGTTGGTGATTTGCGTCCATGTTTTGCCGAGATCTTTCGTCTTGAAGATGTAGGGCTTGATGTCGTCCTGACGGTGATTATCGACCGCGACGTAGGCGGCGTTCGCGTCTTTTGGCGATGGCTCGATAAGATCGACAGTCGCCCATTGCGGAAGTGCCGGCGGCGTCACTTTCGTCCACGTTTTGCCGTCGTCGGTCGAAACGTGAACCCAACCGTCATCCGTTCCCGCCCACAACGTGCCTTGTTTCGCCGGCGACTCGGCCAGCGCGAACACGGTGTCGAAATATTCCACCGACGTGATGTCGAGCTGAATCGGTCCGCCGCTCGGTTGCTGTTTCGATTTATCGTTCCTCGTTAGGTCATCGCTGATCGCCATCCACGTGCGGCCTTGATCGTTCGAACGAAACACGCGCTCGGCCGCGGTGTAGATGACGTCCGGGTTGTGCGTCGACAAAAACAGCGGCGCGATCCATTGAAACCGGTACGTAAGATCGACAGCGCCGTGCCCGGAGTTATCCATCGGCCACACGCTCATGTCCTGGTATTGCTCGCGATTTTTGTCGTAGCGGGAAATGTAGCCTTCGTTGTTCGAATAAATGATTTTCCAGTCGCGCGGATCGGGCGCGACGAAGCCGCACTCGCCGCCGCCCGCCTGAAACCAATCTTCGCGGCCGATCACTCCGCTATCAGTGCGGCTCGCGATGCCGACATTCGAGTTGTCCTGTTGCGCGCCGTAGATGTGATACGGAAACGCATTGTCCACGGCGACGTGATAAAACTGCGCCGTCGGCTGATTGCCTTGCGTCGTCCAAGTCTTGCCGCCGTCGATCGAGATCGCGGCGCCACCGTCGTTCGCGTTGCCGAGGCGGTTCGGGTCGTTAGGATCAATCCAGAGCCCGTGGTGATCGCCGTGGCGCGCCGGCAACAAATTGAACGTCTTGCCGCCGTCCGTTGATTTGAACGCGCCCGTGTTCAACACGTAAACCGTGTCGGCGACTTTCGGGTCCGCGTAGACTTTGCTGAAATACCACGCGCGTTGGCGGAAACGTCCGTCGTCGTTCACACGCGTCCATTTCTCGCCGCCGTCTTCCGATCGATAAATGCCGCCGCCATCTTTGTTCTCGATGATGGCGTAAACGCGATTCGCATCCGCGCCCGACACACTCACGCCGATGCGCCCGTAAATTCCTTCCGGCAGTCCGCCGCCGGTGATCTGCCGCCATGTCACGCCGTTATCGTTCGACTTGTAAAGACCGCTACCCGCTCCGCCGCTCGAAAAATTCCACGGCTGCCGCCGCGCCTGCCACAACGCCGCGAACACCACATTCGGATTGTGCGGGTCGAACACGACATCGATACCGCCCGTGTTCTCATCCTTGAATAAAACTTTCGTCCACGTCTTGCCGCCGTCGGCCGTGCGAAAAATTCCGCGCTCGTTGTTAGGCCCAAACATATGTCCGAATGCCGCCACCAAAACCACGTCGGGATTTTTTGGATCGACAATCAACGCCCCGATCTGCCGCGAATCTTTCAGCCCGATGTTCTTCCAGGTCGCGCCGGCGTCTTCTGTTTTATAAACCCCGGTGCCGTAGGTCATGTTCCCGCGCGGCGCGCATTCGCCCGTCCCGACGTAAATCACATTGTGATCGGATGGCGCGACCGCGATTGCGCCAATGGATGAGATGTCGGCCTTATCGAAAATCGGTTTCCAATTCTGTCCGCCATCCGTCGTTTTCCAAACGCCGCCCGCGACCGCGCCGAAGTACCACGTGTTCGGTTCGCCCGGCACCCCCTCGATCGCGAGCGCGCGTCCGCCGCGAAAGGGCCCCACCTGGCGCCACTGCATTCCTTTGAAAAGCTTCTCGTCGATCTGCGTCGCGGGCGCCGGCTTTTTTTCCGGTGATGCAGTCGGCGTCGCCGTTCCGCCGCCGCCGGTTTTGGATTTCGAAGCGGGCGAAGGTTCGACCGCGAACGCGACGGACAAGATCGACAACTGCAAGATCGACAACGAACAATGGCGGAGAAGCGGGTTGAGCATCCGCTAAGGTGAAAAGCTACCGCGCGCGTTCAACCGGAATGTCGCGCGCGGCCAGAATGTAAGCGAGGATCGCGGCGCGCTCGTTAGGCCGCAAACTCGCGCGGTGTGCCATGGAATCGACAATGCGCGGCCATTCTTCACGCGAATAATGCCAGACCGGCGGCAGCGTGTGACATTCGATGCAACGTTGCGCGAATAGCTCACGGCCTTGCGCAAGATCGACATGTTCATTCGTCACGATCGGCGGCACATAAGCCGCGCAGCCGCCGAGAAGGCCTAACGAGACGAAGAGCAGCCTCTTCACAAGCCAACTCCGACAATCGCGCGCACCTGCACATCCGGTTCGTCCGGCGTCGAAGTCGCCTGCGCCAGCGCACAGACGGTCACGAACCAATTCGCGCGGCGATACGAAACATTCGGGCCGACAAAAACATTTCTGATTTCCTCGCCATCGTGCCAATCCGGAAAAACAAACTCATGCAAGAGCTCAACGCCGACAGATAATCGCGGCGAAATTTCGTAGCTCGCGCCGATTGCATTCGTGAACTCGCCTTCGCGTTCATCGTCTTCCCAAACGGCTTCGACCGTTGCGTTGTAGGCGAGGATGAGCGGCCCGAAATTTTTCTGCGCGATGATTTTTGATTCGCACTCGATCAATTCATCGCCGCCGCGAATCTCCTGGTAGATCGACAATCCGATCGGATCGATCACCGGATTGGTGAAATTGTAGATCAACTCGAGCGCGGCGTCATCGTAACGCGTCTCCGATTTCGTCCACGACCAATCCGCGAAATAAATGCTGGCCTGGAAATGATCCGTTAGGCCGATCTCGATTTCGTGGCGGAACGCAACCTGGTCGGCGTCTTTCGACGTGATCCAATTTTCCAGCTCGAACGATCCAGGCGCGGACGTCGGCGCTTCGTAGACGAATCCGAAATGGCGCACGCCGGCGAAACACGCCGGCAAGATCGACATGTACAAGATCGACATGAACAACGCGCGCATTCGTGTCGATGAATGCGGAACTTAGGAAACTGGCTCCAGTTGTCGTCGCAGTGCGGTGCGCGCTTCGATCTTCGCTTCCTCGGGCGGCTCCTCCGCCACC
>JBEEGX010000072.1:0-2643 GCA_041167105.1 Verrucomicrobiota bacterium | reverse complement strand
CACAAACGATCGCGCAAATGCGATTGTCGATCTTGCTCGGTCTCGCGATTCGTTAGGGCAAATTCCGCCGCCGCGGCCATGCCGACAATTCCGGGAACGTTCTCCGTCCCGGCGCGGCGTTGATTTTCATGCGCGCCGCCGAACGAGATCGGCTGGATCGACAATCCACTGCGCAGATAAAGCGCGCCGACACCTTTCGGTCCGTAAAATTTGTGCGCGGCGAAACTGGCGGCATCGACGAGCGAGACGTCGATGTCGATCTTGCCGAAGGCTTGCACCATGTCGCTGTGCAAGAGCACACCGCGATCGCGACAGATCGCGGAAATCTCGCGCAGCGGTTGAACGACGCCGGTCTCGTTATTCGCGGCCATGATGGAAACGAGCGCGGTGTCGTCGCGAATCGAATCGCGCAGTTGATCAAGATCGACGATTCCGCCTTCGGAAACATTCAGCCACGTCACTTCGAAACTGTCATGCTCGAGATGCTCGACGGCGTGGAGCACGGCGTGATGTTCCGTCTTCGAGCTGATGATGTGGCGCTTTGAAGATGAAGATCTTGTTAGGCCGAAAAGCGCGAGATTGTCCGCCTCAGTCCCGCCGCCGGTGAAAACAATTTCGTGCGGCTTCGCGTGGATGAGTCCCGCGAACTTATCGCGCGCATTGTCGATGGCGGCGCGCGCTTCGCGGCCGGCCTTGTGAATGCTCGAGGCGTTGCCGAAAAATTTGTCGAAGTACGGCAGCATCGCTTCGCGCGCGCCGTCGCACAGCGGCGTGGTGGCGTTGTAATCGAGATAGATCATCCGTGGAATTCGTCGCGCGCGCTTGTCGGCTGATGGTTTCGTTTCGGCACGATCTTGAGCTGCGTTTCTTCGTAATAGACTAACGAATCGGCCGGGACGCTTTGCACGAGGAAGACGTTGCCGCCGATTGTCGATCTTGCGCCGATCGTGGTCGAGCCGCCAAGAACGGTGGCGTTCGGATAAATAGTGACATCGTCTTCGATGGTGGGATGACGTTTGCCGCCTTTTTTGATTTTGCCGTGCTCATCTTTCGCGAAGGAGCGCGCGCCGAGCGTGACCGCGTGATACAATTTTACGCGCTCTCCGATTTCACAGGTCTCGCCGATGACGACGCCGGTGCCGTGATCGATAAAAAAATGCGAACCGATTTTCGCGCCGGGATGAATGTCGATGCCGGTGCGGCTGTGCGCCCACTCGGTCATGATGCGCGGGATGAGCGGCAATTCTTTTTCGTAAAGCACGTGCGCCATGCGCTGAATGGCGATGGCTTCAAGCGACGGATACGCGAGAATAATTTCTTCGTAACTTTTCGCCGCGGGATCGCCTTCGAATGACGCGTCGATGTCGGTCCACAAAATTTTTCGCACGTCGGGCAAGATCGACATGAACGAATCGAGCAGCTCGTCGGCGCGGCGTTGCGTGACTTCGCGCGGCGGATAATCACCGAATGTTTTGCAGATTTCGGGTTTGAGGGTGTTGCGCAAATGCCGGATGCGGCTGCGCGTGATGTCGGGAAGATCGCCGGAATCGACGAGCTGTTCGCCGCGAAATCCGGGAAACATGAGGCTCATCAATTCCGCGCATGCACTCTCAATGACGCGACGCGATGGGAGCAACGCCGCGGCGTCGAGATAATTGATGCCGCCGGTTTCGCTATAAGTTTGCAGAAGCTCGTCGACGGCGTCGCGCGCGATTTTTTCCATTGCGTCCAAGAGTAATGGAGCGCGCCAAGGCATTCAAAGGGGATTTGTCATTCGCGGCGAATTGCGCGAGAGGAAATAACGATGGCGAAACCGTTTCAAGTGACAGGATTGCCGCCGGACGAATTGAATTCGTTTCTGTCCGCAACGCATAACGATCCGTTTCGTGTGCTCGGTCCGCATCGGGTGGGGGACGATCTCGCCATCCGCGTGTTTCGTCCGGACGCGCAGAAGATCGACATCGTCCTCAACGGCGAATCAAAAAATGGCGCGGTCGAGGCGGAGAGAATTCACAGCGATGGTTTCTTTTGCGCGCGAATTCCGAATGCGACGCGCGATCTGCAATATCATCTGCGCCTGACAAACTGGGACGGCAAGCAATGGGAAACCGGCGATGCGTATCGCTACGGCCCGATCATGGGCGAGGTCGATTTGCATTTGTTCGGGGAAGGCCAGCACTGGCGGCTTTACGACAAATTCGGCGCGCACTTGCGCGAGATCGGCGGCGAGCGCGGCGTTTATTTTGCGGTCTGGGCGCCGAACGCGCAGCGCGTGAGCGTGGTCGGCGATTTCAACAATTGGGACGGACGCGTGAATCCGATGCGGAGGTTGTTAGGCGTGGGGGTGTGGGAGTTGTTCGTTCCGGGGATCGGCGAAGGCGCGCACTACAAATTCGAAATTCGCACGCCGGGCGGCGCGTTGTTGTTGAAGGCAGACCCGTTCGGATTTTTCTCGCAGCATGGAACATCGACAGCGTCGCTTGTTTACAATCTCGAACGCTATCAATGGAGCGACGGCGCGTGGATGGAAGCGCGCCGGCAAAAAGATTGGCCGCGGAGCGCGATCAGCATTTACGAAGTGCATCTTGGTTCGTGGCGGCGCAAGGGCGATGAAGGCAATCGGCACCTGAGCTATCTGGAATT
>JBEEGX010000071.1:0-5590 GCA_041167105.1 Verrucomicrobiota bacterium | reverse complement strand
TCCTGTGCGCGACTGTGCGAATACGCCTTGTTGTCGTTTTTGATCAATTCTCCCTCGTAAAGCGCGTTTCAGAGGAAGTGCCGGCGGAGGGGCTCGAACCCACACGATCTTGCGATCACTGGATTTTGAGTCCAGCGCGTCTGCCAGTTCCGCCACGCCGGCCTTTTGCGAAAACGGAGTGTGGAAGTTACGAAATCGCGCTCAGACCTCAAGCGATTCCAATAAGATCGACATCTTGCATGCTGCGCGGCGGGCCGAAGATTTCGCGGAGCATAATCGCGTCGCGCAAACCCGTACGCGAACGCAACAAAGAGACGATGTCGATCTTCGCTTCACGCCGGACGATTTCCGTTTGCGGAACAATGTCGTAGGCGCCTGGACCCAACGGCGTCGCTGCGGCCCACGGAATCTCCACCGGAATCGCCGGCGGCGGCTGCGGATAAACGACGAGCTTTTCTTGTCGCGGTGCAGCGGCCTCTTGCGGCAATCGAATCTTCGGCGCCGGCGGCGGTCTGCGTTTCAACGGCGCGCTCGCCACCATTTCGCGCGGCGGTTTCACCGGCGCGATCGGGCGCGGCGGAACATCCGTGCGCGGCCTAACGACCGGCGGCGGCGAAGACGAAGTCGGACGCCCGAGCGCTTCGAGAAATTTGCGGATTTGATCTTCCTGCGAATCGCCGCGCGTCGGCCGCACCGGTGGCGCAGAAGTCGTTGTCGATCTTCGCTCGGTCTCGGTGGAATCTTTTTTCGCTTTCGACGCCGCGCCGGCAATCAGCCGCAAGAGCATCGCGACTCCGATGAATGCGAAAAAGAGCCAATTATCGAGATGCATTATTCGCTCGCGCGCGGTTTATCCGTCCCGGCGATCGACTCCCGCATCGACGTGTCGGCCTGCACGTTTTTCATTCGGTAATAATCCATGATGCCGAGGTGACCGGAGCGAAACGCTTCCGCCATTGCTTGGGGCACGAGCGATTCGGCTTCCACAACTTTCGCGCGCATCTTCTGTGTTTCCGCCCGCATTTCCTGCTCGACCGCGACGGCCGCGGCGCGGCGCACTTCCGCCTTCGCCTGCGCGATGCGTTTATCGGCATCGGCCTGCTCGCTCTGTAATTTCGCGCCGATGTTGTCGCCAACATCGACATCGGCGATGTCGATCGACAAAATCTCGAACGCGGTATTGCTATCCAGTCCCTTCGCCAGGACCGCTTTCGAAATGCGGTCCGGATTTTCGAGCACGTCTTTGTAAGAATCAGCCGAGCCGATCGCGCTCACGATTCCTTCGCCCACGCGCGCGATGATCGTCTCCTCGGTCGCGCCGCCGACAAATCGATCGAGATGCGAGCGCACCGTCACTCGCGCTTTCACTTTCGCGCCGATGCCGTCCTTCGCCACGCCGTCAATCGTCGTGCGCCCCATCGATGGGTTCGGGACATCGATGACTTTCGGATTAATACTCGTGCGCACCGCTTCGAGCACAGTTTTGCCCGTGCCTTTCGTCGCGAGATCGATGGCGCAGGCGCGATTGAAATCGAGCGAAATCCCCGCCTTATCGGCCGCGATTAAGGCCAGAATTACCTGTGACACATCGCCGCCGGCGAGATAATGCGCCTCCAGCGGGTCGCTCGGAATGTCGATACCGGCTTTCACCGCCGTGATGCGCGAATCGACAATCAAACCCACCGGCACTTTGCGCAGACGCATGCCCACCATTTTGCCCATGCTCACCGGCGCGTTCGCGATGCGCGCGCGCAACCAGAGGCCGAAAAAGTTGAAGAGAACGACCGCGAAAACGAAAACGAAAACGGCGAGCATGCCGTAACCGATGAGATAGATCGCATCCATAGGGCGCAGCCTAATGCAGAAATTTTCGCGCGACGAGAATGTTTCGTTGCAATCGCGGCGAGACGGAATACGCATTGCGCGTTGTGGAAAAATCCCGCACCAAAGTCGCGATCGTGGGCGCGTCCGGTTATGCCGGCGAAGAGCTCGTGCGGCTGTTGCTCGCGCATCCACATGTCGATCTCGTCGCGGTCACGTCGCGGCAATTTGCCGGCAAATCGCTCGGTGAAGTTTTTCCGCGCTTTGCCCCGAATGATCTCCGATTCACCGACGCCAACGCGAAGACGCTGGCAAAGGATGCGGAAATAATCTTTATCGCGTTGCCTCACGGCGTCTCCGCCGAATTCGCAAAGCCACTTGTCGATCTTGGCGCGCGTATCATCGATCTCAGCGCGGATTTCCGATTGCGCGATGCAAACGCCTACAAGGAATTTTACGGCAGCGATCACGCCGCGCCAAATTTGTTAGGCAAATTCGTTTACGGCTTGCCCGAACTCTATCGCGACCAAATTCGCGACGCGAAATTGGTGGCGTGTCCCGGTTGTTATCCGACCAGCATTCTCATTCCGTTGCGCCCGCTTATTCGCCGGAAGGCGATCGATCGCGCGCGCATTCTCATCACGAGCATGAGCGGAGTTACCGGCGCTGGGCGCAAAGTCGAAGCCGATTATCTGTTCGCCGAATGCAACGAATCGATGCGCCCGTACGGCGTGCCGAAACATCGACATCTCGCCGAGATCGAACAGGAATTGTCGATCTTAGCGGAAGAAAAAATTACCGTGCAATTCACGCCGCATCTCGTGCCACTCAACCGCGGCATCATCACCACGATTTACACCGACATCGCAGCGAACGTGATCAATTTCGACGCCGACGTCGTTTTTCGCAGCGCGTATGGTGCGGAGCCGTTCGTGCGTTTGTTAGGCGACGCGCGCTTGCCCGACAGCAAGAACGTCGCCTCCACAAATTTCATCGACATCGGATGGAAGATCGACAATCGCACCTCGCGTCTCATCGTCATGAGCGCGATCGATAACCTGACCAAAGGCACGAGCGGTCAGGCCGTGCAATGTTTCAATCTCATGCGCGGTTATCCCGAAACCGCCGGCTTGATTTGAAAATAATTCCCGGATCGATCTGCGCGCCGCGGGGATTCAAATGCGCGTCGGTTTTTTGCGACATCAAACGGCTCGGCACTGGCAAAGGCTCCGCCAAAGGTCGCAAAGACGATCTCGCGCTGATTGTTTCGGATGTTCCAGCGACCGTCGCGGGAATGTTTACGACCAATCAAGTTTGCGCCGCGCCGGTAAAGGTGAGCCGCAAGGTCGCGACAAAGAAATCTGCGCGGGCCATCGTGGCGAATTCCGGAAATGCGAATGCGGCGACCGGTAGACAAGGAATGCGCGACGCCGAACGCATGGCCGAGATCGCTGCGAAGGCGCTCTCTATTAATAGGCGCGACGTTCTTGTTTGTTCGACAGGCCGAATCGGCGTGCCGCTGCCGATTCTTAATGTCGAGCGCGGCATTCGCGCGTGCGCGCCGCTTCTTGCAAGATCGACATCGAACTCGCGCGCGGTCGCGAAAGCAATCATGACCAGTGACACGCGCCGAAAAGAAATTGCGGTCGAATGCAAGATCGACAATCGCGGTGTGCGCATCGGCGGGATCGCCAAAGGCGCCGGTATGATTCAACCGGGAATGGCGACGATGCTGGCGTTCATCACGAGCGATATCGCGATTGGATCGCAAAAAATGAAGCGCGCACTTAAGATTGCGGTCGAGCAAAGCTTCAATCGCATCACCGTCGATGGCGACATGAGCACAAACGATTCGGTCATCATGCTCGCCAACGGCCTCGCCGGAAATGTACATGTCGATCTTCGCAAATTTCAGGAGGCGCTGAATTTCGTTTGTCTGGAACTGGCGAAGATGATCGTGCGCGATGGCGAAGGCGTTTCGCGATTTGTCACGCTGCATGTGCGCGGCGCGCGCAGCGATCGCGAGGCGGAGCTTGTGGCGCGAGCGGTCGCAAACAGCTCGCTCGTGCGCACGAGCTGGTGCGGCGGGGATCCGAACTGGGGACGAATCCTGTGTGCGCTCGGCTATTCGAAAGCGAAAGTGAACGAAGCGATTGTCGATGTTGGCTACAGCCGGCCTAACGAACGTAAGATCATTTGGGGATTTCGACGCGGCGGCGAAGCGGAACCGTTACGCAAGCTGGCGAAGATCGTGGCTGGGAAGGAATTCGATATTCATGTCGATCTTCATCTTGGCCGCGGCGAGTTCACGATGTTCGCGAGCGATCTCACGGAAGATTATGTCACGTTTAACAAAGGCGACCTGACCGGCGGCTGAGATCGACATGGAGAAAATTATTTCCAAAGCCGCCACATTGCTCGAAGCGCTGCCGTATGTGCAGCGGTTTCGCTCGCAGATCTTCGTGGTGAAGTACGGCGGCAGTTTCATGGATTCGCCTAACGAAGAAGAGCGGCATCGCGTCGCGCGCGACGTTGTATTTCTCGAAGCGGTCGGCATCAATCCACTCGTCGTGCACGGCGGTGGCAAAGCGATCACGCGCGCGATCGAGCAATCGGGTGCGAAAGCGGAATTTGTCGGCGGACAACGGCGGACGGATGAAGCGACGATGGAAATCGTCGAACGCGTTTTGTCGCGCGAGATCAATCCGGAGATCGTGAGAGCGATTGAAGAGTTTGGTGGGAAGGCGCGCGGATTTTCCGGAACGGAAATTTTTCGCTGCCGCAGACTAACGCGAGATGACGATGTCGATCTTGGCTACGTCGGCGAAGTCGTCGAAGTGAATACGGAGCCGTTGCGCGATTGTATTCGGCGCAGCGTGACGCCGGTCGTGAGCCCGACGGCGATGGGCGAAGACGGAAAGATCTACAACTGCAACGCAGACATCGCGGCGGCGAAAACGGCGAGCGCGTTGAAGGCGCGGCGATTGGTTTTTATGAGCGATGTGCCGGGATTATTGCGCTCGCCAAATGAGCCCGACAGTCTCATTACGCATTTGCAGATCGATGAGGTGCCGCGATTGCGCAAAGCCGGCGTAATCGGCGAAGGCATGATCCCGAAAGTGGAAAGTGCGGTAGCGGCGATCGAGAGCGGCGTGGAGAAGGTGCAATTTGTCGATGGACGGATTCCGCATTCGATTCTGTTGGAAATTTTCACCGACGCGGGCGTTGGAACGGAAGTGGTGCGATGACGGAAAGGATTCAGGATTTGTTTCAGCGAAATGTGGTGCCGAGTTATGCGCGCTTCGATCTGGTGCTGGAGCGGGGCGAAGGAAGTTACGTCTGGGACGTGGACGGAAAACGTTATCTCGATCTTGGCGGCGGGATTGCGGTCTGTTCGTTAGGTCATGCCAATTCGGAAATCGCGGATGCGCTGAACGACCAGGCGCGGAAGCTCGTGCACGTTTCCAATCTCTATTACACAGAGCCGCAGGGACGGCTGGCGAAACGCATTGTCGATCTTATCGCGCCCGGTCGCGTTTTCTTTTGCAATAGCGGCGCGGAAGCGAACGAAGGCTTGTTCAAGCTCGCACGAAAATTCGGCCACGACGCGGAGCGATTCGAAATCATCACGACGACGAATTCGTTTCACGGACGCACGCTCGCGGGAATTGCAGCGACGGGTCAGGAGAAAATCAAAAAGGGATTCGATCCGGCGGTTGCGGGATTCAAGCATGTGCCGTTCAACGATCTCGCGGCGATGCGCGCGGCC
>JBEEGX010000070.1:0-14689 GCA_041167105.1 Verrucomicrobiota bacterium | reverse complement strand
TGCGCTCGCGCAGAGTTTCGCCGCGCGTGCCGGGCAATAACATGGAACGCAAAGAATTTTTCGAGCACTACCGCATTTCCTCGGACGCGATCAATCGCACCGGCGCGGCCACCAATTACAAAGCGATCGACACCCGCACCGGCGACACGGTCATGCTTCAGCTCATTCCGCTCGCGAGTGTCGATCAAACCAAGCGCATGCAATTCGAAGAGCGCGTGCGGATCGTCCAACAGCTCGATCACATCAACATCGCGCGCGTGCGCCGGATGGAGCGCGACGACGAATATATCGGCCTCGTTTCCGAATGGGTCGAGGGCGAAACGGTCGAGTCGTGGATTGTCGCGCACGGGCCGATGTCGGGCGATGCGGTTCTGCGCATCGGGTTGCAGGTCGTTAGGGCATTGGGCGCGGCCGCGTATCTCGGCTTGAGCCATCGCGCCATCGAACCGTCGAACCTCACGATCGTGCCCGGCCAAACCGCCGATGGCGGATGGCCGTTCGTGAAGCTTTCGAATTTCGGACTGGCCGGGCTCGCCATTTATGACGAGCAGATGGAAGCGAACGAACTTGCGCCGGTCGCGCGGCCACAATTCGCCAGCCCGGAGCAGTTGCTCGATAAGCCGATCGATTTTCGCTCGGAGATGTATTCGTTAGGCGCGACCATGTGCTTCCTGCTCACCGGCGCGGTGCCGCTCGCGGTCAGCGGAATGAAAGCGCGATTGCGCGCGCGCCGTTTGCCGGAATTGCGCCGCGCGCCGCGCGCCTTGCGCAACCTGCTCGTGCACATGCTGCGCGAAAATCCCGACAACCGTCCGCAGGACCCGGTCATGTTCGAAAAGGAAATTCAGAATTGTCTCGCGACGGTGGAACGGCGCCAGGCGCTCGGCCGCAAATTCGGTTTACCGCTGGCCGCGGTGATTCCGCGGAATGCAAGATCGACATCTTCCTTGGCCGTGGCGTCTCAGGTATGGCGCGGCGTTCTTGCGTTTGCTGCGTTGCTGTTAATCGGCGGAATCGTCGCCGCGTTTTTGCTTCCGGAAGATGCGATTCCGTTCCGCAATCGAACCGCGAAGACGATCGGCGTGCCCGTCGGCGTGCCACCGGCCGTCGCGGAAGCCAGCGCCAGTCTGCCGCCGGCGGCCGCGGCGACTGCGAACACGCCGGTTGTTGTCGCCGCGAATTCGAATCCGTCGCCGGCAGCCAGCGCGTCGCCGGAAATCGCGCAGAATCAAACCGCCGAACCGCCGCCGCCCGCCGAAGGACCGGCCGAAAGTTCCAGCAACGCTGTTGCGCAAGCGCCAGCCGACGATCAGTCGGCAAGTTCGGCTAACGAATCCGATTCGAGTAACGGCGATCAAGAAAACGCGGCGCCGGTAAAGAAGAAGACCGCCAGCGCGACAACATCATCACGCCGATCCTCGACGTTGACGCGCAGTCGCTCGGACGACGTCACACCGCGAACGCGGCGCGGCGAAATGCACGCACGTTTCGTTGGCTCCACGCCCGATGGCCGAATGATTTTGCGATTGCCGTCCGGTCGCACAGTCGCGGTTCGGCCCGGTGAGCCAGATCGAGATGTCGATCTTAGCGCGCGCCCACACCGCCGAGTTTACATCCCGCGCGATGCGGATGTGCCCTATCAGCCGTTCGATCCCAACGGCCCGCGCGATTAGTTAGGCTAATCCTTTTTCTCCGGCTCGATCTTTTTCGGCAAATCGAGTTTCTCGTTTTCGAGCTTTCCTTCGAATGCTTTCACGAATGCATTTCGAAAGACGTTGAATATGGTCGTCATCACATCCTGTGCTGGATTGTCGAACGTGCCGGAATATGGCACGCGGGTGCCGAAGCGGTCCTTCGCATGATTGCGCACGATCTCGGTCACGCCACCGAGGATCGCCTGCCAGATGAAACTCGCGGGATTTTCCGAGTCGTGCTCGGGATTGAAAATTCCCATGTGATCGAACACCGGCTCGACGTAGCCGTTGAACGCGCCGTTTTTTGAATTCATTTCCGTCGCCATTTTGAACGTGCCGCTTTCGAAAGTGAATCCGCCGTAGGCCTTCGCGAAATCGTTCAGCTTCGTCAGCGGGACCTCGTCCATTTCCAATTTCAATGCGAAGGTCGGCCTCGGCGCATATGGATCGAGATCGAGCCGCGTGCGCACATTCCCCGAGCGCAATGGCCGCCCGGTCATTTGAATTTCGGCCATCAACGTCTTCGAAAGTTTTTTGCTGTTCGTTAGGTTGGTTCCGACCAGCTGCACCTGATCGATCGGTACATCGACATTCGGTTCTTTGCTGAAATCGCGGTAATGAATTTCGCCATTGTGCACGGCGAAACGGTTGATCTTGATCGGGAAGAGTTGCTTGATCTTTTCCGCCCACGGCTCGTCCACCGGCGCCTGTTGTTGCGATTTGCTGGCGCCGTTCACCAAATTCAATTTCGCTTTGTACATGTCGATCTCGCCGACGAACGCGCCGTCCCAAAGCGCTTTCCACTCCACGCTAAGATCGACAAGTGGCGCCGAGAAAAACGGCACCGGCACGGCGCCGCTCGTTTTTTTGATGTCGATGTTGTGGATCTGGTAAGCGCCGCGCCAGAGATGCAGCGTCACCGCCGCGACATGCGCGCGATAGCCGGGAATTTCCGACAATTTGCGATTCACATAATCGCGCACCCAGATCGCGAGACACAGATGCAAGACGACGGTGATCACGACGACGACCGCCGCGACCCAAAACCACCATCGCTTCGCCAGATTTTTCATGCGCATGTCTATTCAACGACAACGCGGCTGCGGATGTGTTCGGATTTACTGATTGCTTATGGCGATCCGCTCGGCAGCGGAAATGCGAACGTTGCCGTCGGCGACGCAGATGGAGATGTCGATGTTGCACTCGGCGTCGCGGTCGGACTCGGCGATGGTGTCGGTGTCGGAGTGGGCGGCGGAGGAATAATATTTTCCCAATGATGCAGCGGCACACTCGCGCCGCCGATTTCATCGATGAGTTTCTGACAACGCGCCTGCATCTTGTCGTAATCCGGCGGCCCCCACGGCGAATCGGCGCTTCCCGGAAAAATCAGATACGTCACTTTCAAATCGCTCACCGGGCGATTGTAAGCGGTCGCTTGCGTATTCACTTCTTTCGCGATGCGCAATGAAGCTTCGCCCACCTTGTCGTTAGGCCCAATATCGCCCACCACGGCTGGATAAATCCCGTCGCCGAAAATCACAACCGCGTAATCTCCGACCTTCGGCCCATCCTTCACGCGCGCGAACACGCCCGGCACCACGATGTAGGGATCGGCCGCTCCGATGAGGAAGCTGAATTTCTTCAACGTCGCCACTTGATCACGCAGCGCGACGATGACGTTCCGCAAATCTTTCTTCCGCTCCGCAGTTGTCGATCTTGCATTCAATTCATCTTCCGCGTGTTTCAATCGGTCCTCGACCGCGGGTAAGTACGGATTCGGCGCCGGCGTTTTTTTATTCCACTTGTAACTCGTGAACGGTTTGAAATTTGTGGGCGCGCCGCTTTGCGCCGGCATGCGATCGGAGTCCGACCCGTCCGCATCCACATCCATGTCCGCCTGCACCAACAGCGATTTGCGATGCGATTGCGCGTGCTGGAGCTGCAGGACGGTTTGGCAATCGTAAAAGTTGTGACGCGAAAGCAGTTGATCGAGGTGCGCGAGATTTTCGCGGAGAATGCGCACCTTGTTGTTGTAAAGATCGACATATAAGGGCGAGACCGCTTCCGGCGCGATCATCGCGGCGAGTCCCGGCAACAACTCCGCCAATCGCGGATTCACTTTCGCGAGCTCGTCGATAGATTTGTTCGGCGCGGGCAATCGCGCCTGCAGTTTCAAATCGAGCGCGTAGCTGTCCGGGTCCGCGCGTTCGGTCGAGGCGTCCGCGCCCGGCGGCGTTTCGAGATGCGAATGCAACGTCACGCCGTTGAAAATTTTTCCAGTGTCGATCTTGCCGCCGATCACTGGCGGCTTCGTCGGTGTCGGCTCAGGCGTCGGGCTTTCTTTCGCAATCGGCGGCGCGGTGCGATGCAATTGCTCGAGGGAGATCCAGCGATAAATGATCGCGAGAAAAATTAATGCGAAGACGACGAGATCGAGTCGCCGCCAGGTACGAACGCGCGCCACTTACTTTCGCATCCAGGCGAGCACCGCCATGACAATCCCGATGGCGGCTAAGATCGACATCAACCCTGCCGGCATCGCTTTGCCGGTGCGCAGAAATTTCGGAACGAATTGGGCCGCGAGTAATAACGACGTGATCAGTGCAATCGTTACGCCGGCGACGAGATGTTCCGGCAAAAGCCACGCACTAATGAGCAACAAAATTCCCGTAATCGACCCGGCAATAATCGAGATCACGCTGCCGGCTTTGAAGTAACCGACGATGCCGCCGGCAATGGTGAGCACGCCGAAGATGATGAAATAAATTTTTGTGGGGCCGAGCATACGGGTGTGGCGGACAGGTACATCGCAGATGTCGATCTTGCAATTGTCGATCTTGGGTTCAAAATCCCAAGCTATGAAGCGCGCAATCAGCCTGGGTTTGATCTGCGCTTTCGTTTTCGGCATTGCGCTGGCTTCCTCGCCGGTGTTGCACAATCGCGTTCACGCCGACGCGCAACACGAATGTGCCGCGACGCTGATTGCGTCCGGCAATTACGAACACTCGGCAGCGCCAGTGATAATCGTTAGGCCGGTCGCGCTTGAGCAACTCGAAATTACGAAGGCGACGCCGGCATTTGTTTCGTCGCTTTTTCTGAACGCGTGCATTCTTGAACACGCGCCGCCGCAAAATTCCTGAACGCGTGATCCGCTTCCGCTGATTTGCGGAGAGCGACGGCGTCGCGTTCACACCGTCGCTCGGGTCCTGCGCGCGAACGCAGTCCGTTGTTAGGCCGATTGGCCGAATTTGTTCAGGAAGTCGAAATGAAAAATCTCATCATAGTTTTCGCGGTGCCCGCGCTGATTGCGGCCGTCGTGCTGGCGCAGTCCGAGTCGCCGGCGAGTTCGCCCGCGCCGCCCGCGGGAGAATTGCAGGAATTGCGCGAAGCGGTGCGCTCACTCACCGATACGGTGAAGCAGTTGCAAGCGCAGGTGAAAAATCAACAAACTGCGCTCGATAAGGCAAACATCACGGCAACGCCGGCGCTGCCGCAGCAGCAATCTTCGCCAGCGCTCGCAAGCGCGTCGCCGGGTGAAAGCTCGGCCCCATCTGGAAGTGCGCCGCAATTGATTCCGACGGAAGATTCGTCCGTTGTCGCGTCGAGCGGTGCGACGCCGGCTGCGAGTTCAAACGGAAACGCAGCGGCCACGTCGGGCGCATTCCCGACGAACGATTCGTCCGTCGTAACCGCGGAAACATCGACAATCTCCAGCACGGGCGCGGGCGCGTCGCTTACGCAGCCGATCACGCTCGCCGGCGGCGGAAAGAATTACATGAACGTTTCGCTCGATGGTTTGTTCGCGCTAGCCGGTTCGAGCGCGCGCGATCTCGATCGCGTGGAAGTGGGCGATCACGATCCGCAACAGCGTGGCTTCAACGCGCGCAACGTCGAACTGGCATTCGACGGCGCGGTCGATCCCTACTTCCAGGGCTTCGCCAATATTGTCTTCAAGCTCGACAACAACAACGAGACCGCGGTTGAAGTCGAAGAAGCGTTTCTGCAGACGACGAATCTGCCGTTTAATTTGCAATTGAAAGGCGGACAATTCTTCGCCGCCTTCGGCCGCATCAACGCCGTGCACCCGCACGCATGGGATTTCGCCGACGCGCCGATCGTTCAAGGCCGCTTGCTAGGCCCGGATGGATTGCGCGGCGTCGGAACGCAGATTTCGTGGACGCTGCCGACGCCGTGGTATTCGCAATTGTTCTTAGGCGTGCAGAACGGTCGCGGTGGCACCGGCTATTCATTTCGCAACCCGGGCGAGGACGGAATGTTCTTCGACCGCTTGACGACCAACCGCGAGATGCGCGGACTGGAAGATTTCGTCTGGATCCCGCGCTGGGAAAATTCTGTCGATCTTAGCCCGACGCAGGTGGTGCTGGCTGGCGTGTCTGGCGCGTTCGGGTCTAACGACACCGGCCCGCACACGCGGACTCAGATTTACGGCGGCGATTTTTTCTACAAATGGAAAAGCGCAAATGCCGAAGGCGGATTTCCGTTCGTCAAATGGCAGACCGAAGTGATGTATCGGCGCTTCGAAGCCGGGCGCGGAATGGATAATACATTTCCGGTAGCGGAAACGTTCCACGATTGGGGATTGTATTCGCAGGTGCTGTGGGGATTCAAAAAAGGTTGGGTCGCGGGAATTCGCGGCGATTATTACGATGCGCAGGATTCGCGCTTTACCGACGACTTAGATCGACAATCGCGTTCGCGGGTGAGCGCGAACCTGACCTGGTATCCGACCGAGTTCTCGAAAATCCGCCTGCAATACAATCACGACTTCATGGACGAAACATTCTTCCTCGCCGGTCGCGATGTTGATTCCGTTTTCCTCCAATTCGAATTCATTCTCGGCGCGCACGGCGCCCACAAATTCTAACGAAAGATCGACATGAAAAAGCTCGCATTAATCCTAACGACCCTCGGGGCGCTCACGCTCAACAGCCGCGCCAATCTCAACGTCGTCACCACGCTGCCCGACTTCGGCGCTCTCGCGCGCGAGATCGGCGCCGAAAACGTCACCGTCAACGTGCTGGCGAAGCCGACCGAAGATCCACACTTCGTTGACGCGCGCCCGAGCTTCGTCGTGCAATTGCGCACCGCGAACGTGCTCATCGAAGGCGGCGCGGAATTGGAAATCGGTTGGTTGCCGCCGCTGTTACAAAACGCGCGCAATCCGAAGATCGACATGGGCCAGCCCGGGCGCGTCGTCGCATCCGAAGGCATTCGCCTCATGAACGTGCCAGGAAATGTCACGCGCGCCGCCGGCGACGTGCACGCGCTCGGCAATCCGCATTTCATGACCGACCCGATCATCGCCAAAGCCGTCGCGCAACATATCGCGCGCGCGTTTTCGACCATTGATCCGGCGCACAAGGCCGATTACGAATCGAACTACCAGAAGTTCGAAACCAACATCAACTTCAAGCTGCAAGAATGGGGCAAAACGCTGCTGCCGTTCAAAGGCCAACGCGTCGTCGCGTATCACGATTCGTGGCCGTACTTCGCGCACCGCTTCGGTCTCAACATCGACATGTTCCTCGAACCGAAACCGGGCATTCCGCCGTCGCCCGCGCACCTCGCCGAAGTGATCGAGCAAATGAAGGCGGCACACATCAAGGCGATCATTGTCGAACCGTTTCAGGATCGGAAAATCGCCGAACGCGTCGCGAGCGCGACCGGCGCGAGGGTCGTGGACTTCTGCCAATTCCCCGGCGGCCTCGGAGGCACCGACACGTATTCGAAGTTGATCGACAAACTCGTGACGAATCTTCTCGGCGCGTTGAAATGATATGTGGGAGGTAATGTTTTGGCCGATCGCGGCGTGCGTGTTGTTGCCGTGGCTGCTCGTCTATCTCGGTCTGCACGTCGTACAGCGCGGCATTATCTTCATCGACATCGCCATGGCGCAAATGGCCTCGTTAGGCATTTGCGTCGGGGTGTTGCTCGGTTATGAGCCGGACAGTTTTGTCGCTTACGTGCTCGGACTGGGAGTGACGTTGTTAGGCGCGGCCATCTTTGCCATCAGCGGCAAACGCGAAACGCGCGTGCCGGAGGAAGCGATTATCGGCATCGCCTACGTCGTTTCCGCCGCTGCGGCGGTGTTGCTGCTCAGCCGTTCCGCGCATGGCAACGAAGAAATTCGCAATATGCTCGTCGGCGACATCACGGTGGTTAGCGCGGCGGAAGTTTGGAAATGTTTCGCGGTATTCGTCGGTGTTGGTGTGATCCATTTCGTACTGCGAAAAAAATTCATGCTGGTGTCGTTCCATCGCGACGAAGCGTACACGCGCGGTTGGAACGTCCGTTGGTGGGATTTTTTGTTTTACGCCACCTTTGGAATCGTCGTCACAATTTTCGTGCGCGTCGCCGGCGTCCTGCTCGTCTTCAGCTATCTGATCGTGCCCGCGGTCTGCGCGGTGATGCTGGCAAGATCGACATCGACACGTTTGCTCCTGGGCTGGCTTATCTCGCTCATCGGCGGAATCGGCGGCCTCTTCCTATCGTTCTATTGGGATTTTCCATCTGGCGCCGCCATCGTCTGCACCTTTGGCGCGTTGCTCATCGTCGCCGCAATTACGATGTCGATCTTAGTGCGGAGTACGCGCGCGACTTGAGAAACTGGTGCGCGTCCTCACCGCGCACCGGCGTGAGCCAGTGACGCAAACTTCGCCGCGGGAATCGCGGCTGATAACCGAACTCCGGCATGAGATCGCGGCAATGCCACTCAATCCACCCGATTTCGTTCTCATTCAGTGCGCTCTCCCAACGCGATGCTTGTTCCGCATCCACGCCGGAAAATTTCGCGCCGATCGCGGAGTTGCCCGACCAAGGCTCACCGACTTTCGTCGGCTGCGTCGTCACATTTGGATCGAATTCGATTTCGAGAAATTCGCAGACGCGTTTCATCATCGCCGGCGTGTCGCGCACGAGCACTTCGTATTTCACGACGAAGCCCGGCACTTCGCCGCGGCGAATTTGCAAAGCCAGATTCGCATTCGCGCGCCAATGATCGACAACGTAGAAGATCGACATGTTCCGTGTCGGCACGTTTTGCTTGAGCGCGATCTGCGATGACAATAGCGCGCGCGGATCGCGCATCGTCGTCAGCAATTTCGCGTGCGGAAATTTCTCGAAGATCGCGCCGATGTAATTCCGATTGGCCGGCGTTTTTTCCACCCACCGTTTGATCTGATCGATCGGAATGCCTAACAACTCCGCATACGACTGCATTAGCAACGCGAGCAAATCGCGATTCGTATTCTCCGGATCGAATGCGATTCGTTCGAAGATTTCGAGAAACTTCGCCTGCGGAAAATTCGAGTAATCGTGTTTGCCTTCGCGCTGTTTGCCGCCGAACAAAATTTTCGAGTACGATTGTTTCGTCAGGTAATCGAATTGCGCGCGACGATCAGCGTTTCCGAGCTTCGTCAGAACAGTCGAGAAGTAATCGGTGTCCTGCGGCAACGCGAGCAACTGCGGATGACCGTCGAGCAACGCGCGCAGCAGTGTCGTCCCCGATTTCGCTGGGCCGCCGATGAAACATGCGCGCTGGTCGAACGGCAATTGTTGGATCGACATCATTAAGCCACTGTAGCGGCGGTCTATGACCGTCGCCGATTTCTTCAGCAAAGTATGCGACGCTCATAGAGCGCCGCTACAGAAGAAAATAAAATGACGACTTTGTCGAAAGAGGCCGTGCTCGCGCGCGCGGACGAATTGCTCCCGCAATTCCACGCCGCCATCGCCGATATTCCACTCGAGGCCGGTTTCGGCGGAATTTGGGAGAGCGAAATGTTTTTGTTTTACGCGGTCGTTAGGCCGCTCGCGCCCAAACAAATTCTCGAATCCGGTCGCGCCCGGGGGAAAAGCACACTCATGCTCGCAAAATGTTTTCCCGGTGCGCGCATCGTCAGCATCGAGCTCGATCGCGACACGGAAAACGCGCGCGCGGCGGAAGCGAAATTAAAGCCACATGCGAATGTCGATCTTCTCTACGGCGATTCACGTGCGTTGATGCTGCAACGCTTGCAACACGGCGACGCTGTCCTCATCGACGGTCCGAAAGATTTTCGCGCGATGAAACTCGCTGTCGATCTTCTCGCGACGAACAAACCAAGTGTTGTCTTCGTGCACGATTTCCCACGCGGCTCAGGCGTGCGGTGTTTCGCGGAAAAGAATTGGCCCGGCGTTTTCTTCGGCGACGATCCCGCGTTCGAAAAATTTCGCGCAATAGACGCCGCGCGCGATCCGCGTCCAGCCGATGCGCGTAAAGGTTACGGCGTCTTCGCGATTTTTCCGCCGGGATTGCCGGAACCGAAGTGGCGATTGCGATTGAAAATGTTTTTCGCCGAGATTTTTTCGGCGCTTCGGTAAACTGGCTGCGTGCATTCGTTCGAATACCGCGACGGCTCGCTTCACTGCGAAGATGTCGATCTTGCGCGCGTCGCGCAGGAGTTCGGCACGCCGCTCTATATATACAGCGCGGCCACGGTGATCGATCACTACACGCGCCTCGATGCCGCACTCGCGCCGCTCGATCATTTGATTTGTTATGCGGTCAAAGCGAATTCCAATGGCGCGATCCTGAAATTGCTCGCCGATGCCGGCGCCGGATTCGACATCGTCTCCGGCGGCGAATTGTTTCGCGTCTTGAAAGCCGGCGGCGAAGCGAAGAAATGCACGTTCGCCGGCGTCGGCAAATCGCGCGAGGAAATCGAGTACGCGCTCGAACAAGGCGTGCATAGCTTCAATGTGGAAAGCGAAGCGGAATTGGAGCTGATCGACAAAATCGCGACCGAGAAAAATGTGCGGGCGCCGATTGCGTTGCGCGCGAATCCCGACGTCGATCCGCACACGCACGCGTACGTCTCGACCGGTTCGCACGAAAACAAGTTCGGCATCGCGCTCGAGCGTCTCGCGGATGTCTACGCGCACGCCGCGAAAATGCGCAAGATCGACATCGTCGGTCTGCAAATGCACATCGGCTCGCAGATCACGGAAGCGGAGCCGTTCGCCGCGGCCATCCGCAAAGTCGCGCCGGTCGTTAGGGAATTTAAAGACAAATACCGAATCAAATTCTTCAGTATCGGCGGCGGCATGGGAATTATTTACAAACGCGCGCTCGAAAGCGGCTCCGG
Source organism: Verrucomicrobiota bacterium (assembly GCA_041167105.1). Taxonomy (GTDB): domain Bacteria; phylum Verrucomicrobiota; class Verrucomicrobiia; order Chthoniobacterales; family UBA10450; genus JAJPGZ01. The sequence goes on along the minus strand of JBEEGX010000070.1, from coordinate 3,849 downwards.
CAAATGGTGGCACGAGCGCGATGGCGAACCGTCCGCCTTCAGCGTGCGCGATTACGCCGATGCGATTGTTCCGCCGTTACGCGATCTCGGTGTTCGCATTCTGGTTGAACCCGGTCGCTTCCTTGTCGGCAACGCTGGCGTGTTGGTTACGCGCGTTCGCCACATCAAAGGAACCGCCGCGAAGAAATTCGCGATCGTTGACGCGGGAATGAACGATCTCATTCGGCCGGCGTTGTATCAGAGCTATCACGAAATCGTGCCGGTGAAAGAACCCGGCAAGATCGACAATCGTAAGATCGACATCGTCGGACCGGTGTGTGAGTCGGGCGATTTCTTCGCGCAGGATCGCGAAATGCCGCCGGTGCGCGAAGGCGATCTGCTCGCGATCATGAGCGCGGGCGCGTACGGATTTGTCATGGCGTCGAACTACAATTCGCGACCCTTGCCGGCCGAAGTGCTCGTTCGTGGCGATAAATTTTCGCTCATTCGCAAGCGCCAAACGTACGACGATCTCGTGAGCGACGAGTTGCCTGGGTAGCCACTCGATGGTTGGTTAGGGTTCCTCCCATTTCTGTGATGACCACAAGCGCAACAACTACAGTCGACGTGTCGCCGAGCACGGTTCTCTCCGGGCCGCGCGAAATGCGCGAGCTGCCGGATTGGTTTCGCGAGCAGCAGCGCGCGGCGTGGGAATCGTTTGAGTCGATTCCGTCTCCGACGCGCAAAGATCAGCTCTGGCGTTTTTCTAATGTCGATCTTCTCGATCTTTCGCCATTCAAAATTCCCGGGGAACTCTCGGAGCAAGATCGACAAAATGTTCTGAAGTATTCGCGCGGACTCGGTCAGGTCGCGGGGCGGATGATTTTCGCGAACGATCAATTGATCGAGCGCGATGTCATTTCCGACGATCTTAAAAAGCGCGGCGTGATTTTCCAGCCGCTCGAGCGCGCGATGGTCGAACATGTCGATCTTTTCCGAAAACATTTCATGTCGCAGCCGTCAGTGCTCGGCTCGGCCAAGTTCGCGGCCTTGCACAAGGCGTTCGTTTCAAACGGAACGTTTCTGTTCGTGCCGCGCGGGGTCGAGATCGAATTGCCGATCGAGATCTTCCATTGGTTGCGCCACGACAACATGTCGATCTTTCCGCATTTGCTCCTCGTCGCGGACGAACTCGCGAAGGTCACGGTGATCGAGCATTTCCAATCGTGCGATCGCAACGCGCCGGGCTTCGCCTGCGGCGTGAACGATCTCATCGCCGAGCCGGGCGCGAAGGTCACGTATGTCTGCGCGCAATCGTGGGGCGAGAACGTGCGCGCGTTGCAGATGAACACGACCGCGGTCGATCACGACGCGTCGGCCGTGAGTTTGAATCTGCATCTCGGCGGAAAATATTCGCGGTTCGAAAGTCTGAGCCGGCTCGTCGGCGAAGGCGCGCGCAGCGATCTGCTCGCCGTTTCCGTCGCGACGAACGATCAGGAATTCGACGCGCGCACGTTGCAGGACCACGTCTCGCCGCACACCGCGAGCGATCTCCTTTACAAAAACGCGCTCGACGATCGCGCGCGTTGCACGTTCGGCGGACTCATTCGGGTCGAGCCGCACGCGCATTTCACCGACGCCTATCAAAAGGTGCGCAATCTTCTTTTGAGCGACGATTCCGAAGCGAACTCAATGCCCGGCCTCGAAATTCTGGCCGACAACGTTCGGTGCACGCACGGCGCGACGAGCGGCCAGGTGAACGAAGACGAACTGTTCTATCTGCGCGCCCGCGGCATTCCCATCAAGGTCGCGCAACGCCTCATCGTCACCGGTTTCTTGAACGAAGTCATTCAACGACTCGATCAACCGGCCATCGCGGCGCATCTGCATCGGTTGATTGAAGAGAAGTTTTCGGAATAATTTATATTCTGGGGAGCGCACGCCGCTGGCGTGCTGGCGAAAGCGGCCCGTTTTCGCGAACTTTTAGAATCAAGACTGTTTCGGCGAGCCGCCGAAACCAACACGCGAGCCGCGTGTGCTCCCCAGATTTACGCGGTCACGCTTGCGAACGTGCCATTGATTTGCGAACAAAATACAACACAGACGCAATCGCCAACACGACTCCAGTCACTTCAAATTCGCGCGCTGTCGCGTGCGCAAGAATCCAGATGATGGCGATGATGGCGAGCGCGGGGACGATTTTCATGCCGGGAAAGTTGAAAGGTTGCGCCCCGTCGGCGCGGACGTCGCGTTGCACCAAAAACCAGCAGGCGGCGCAGCAGAGCAGATACATCAGGAGGACGGCGACGTTGGAAAGCACCGCCAGTTTTTCGAACGTGCCGGTGATGGACAAGGCGAACGCGAGCACGGCGTAAGTGATGATGGCGACGTCGGGCGAGCGATGACGCGGATGGACGTGCGCGAAAAATTTTGGCAAGGCGCCGTCGCGGCCGAAGGCGAAGATCATGCGCGGCGAACTGAGGATGTCGCTGGTGACGAATCCGAACGCGGAGATGGTCGCGCCCGCGAGCAGAACGGTGCGGCCGATGTTGCCGAGAAATTTCGCGGCCGCTTCGGCCAGCGGCGCGTCTTTGTGATTGGCAAGATCGACACCGAGCGTTCCCTGCGCCACGAGCTGGATCATGATGTAAATGATGGTGGTGATAACGAGCGCGAGATAAGCCGATCGAGGGACGGTGCGCGCGGGATTTTTCACTTCGCCGCTCGGGATCAACGCCACTTCGATTCCAACGAAGGCGAACATTAACAAGACGACGGCGTCGCCTAACGGTTTGCTCCCGGGCCAACCGGGCCAGCTGAGATTTTGCGGATGAATGAAAAAGATTCCGACGCCGATGAACAACAGGAGCGGTAGAAGTTTCGCGATCGTGATGGTCGTGACCGCGCCTGCGCCTTCGCGCACGCCGCGAATGTTGATGAGCACGAGCACGCCGTAAACCGCGAACATGACGACAATGCGCATGACCCATCCGCCGAGAAACGGAAAGACGAGCGCAATGGAATTCGCGAGCACGTTCACCACTCCCGCGACCGCGCCGAGCGCGGTGAGAAAATAAAGCATGCCGGCGAGGAACCCGACGTATTTGCCGAACGCGACTTCGACATACGCGTAAAGCCCGCCCGTTAAGGACACGCGACTGCCTGCGATCGCGAAACAAGTGACGAACAACACCATCGCGATCGCGCAACAAACAAACGCGAGCGGCGCAGCCGGTCCGAGTCCAGCGGCGACCGTCGCCGGAATCACGAAAATCCCCGCGCCGATGGTCGAGCTAATGATGTTCGCCGTCAGCGCCGGAATTCCGATGCCGCGGACAAGTTGATGATCAACGTTCTCGGCTTGCAAGATCGACATCTTCTCCTCAGCCACGCCGCGATTTCATCCGAGTCGGGACAGAATGAACAGAATTTTCAAAATGCGGTTCGTCCGCGGTGTTTGTCATTCGGTTAATTCTGTTGATTCTGTCTGATCATGAACGACGCGCCGCCGCAGCCAATTGATTCGCGAGTGCGAATTGGGCACGTGCATTTGAAAGTTTCCGATCTCGATCGCGCGCTTAATTTCTACTGCGGCGTGCTCGGCTTCGAATTGCAAACGCGCTACGGAACCGAAGCCGCGTTTGTGTCGGCCGGGGGATATCATCATCACATCGGTTTGAACATCTGGGAGAGCAAAGGGGCACCGCCGCCGCCACCGCAGACGACCGGGCTGTATCATTTCGCGATTTTGTATCCGAGTCGCGCCACACTTGCGGACGCACTGCGAAGATTAATCGCCGCCAAGATTCCGCTCGATGGCGCCAGCGATCACGGCGTAAGCGAAGCGTTATATCTGCGCGATCCGGACCA
>JBEEGX010000069.1:0-12815 GCA_041167105.1 Verrucomicrobiota bacterium | reverse complement strand
ATGGGCGGAATCATTGGCAGCGGTATTTTCATGAATCCCTCAGTCGTCGCGCAACAGGTGCACACGCCTGCGCTCATCATTGGCGCGTGGCTCGTCGGCGCCGCCGTCGGTTTGTTAGGCGCATTTATCTGGGCCGAGCTCGGGGCAACGTTGCCCGCGATCGGCGGCCAGTACGCTTACTTGCGCGAAGCATTTCATCCGATCTTCGGATTTCTCTACGGGTGGGTCCTACTGCTCGTCATCCAAACCGGCGGCATGGCCGCGGTGTCGATCATCTTCGCGCGTTATTTTCGCGAGCTCATGTCGATCCAAGCTCCGGACTGGTTGATTGCGATCCTCGCGCTTGCCAGCCTAACGATCGTCAATTGTCTCGGCGTGCGGCTTGGCGCCCGCACGCAATCAATACTGATGGTGACGAAAATCGGCGCGATCGCGGCGCTGATCGTTTGCGGTTTCTTCGCACATTCCGCTGCGAGCTCACACGTGGTGACGCCGCATAATTCGTTTTCCGATTTCGGCGCGGCGCTTGTGCCGGTCCTCTTTTCCTACGGCGGCTGGCAAACGACGAACTTTGTCGCCGGCGAAATTCGCGAGGCGCGACGAACTTTGCCTCGCGCGCTTTTGTTAGGCGTTGCCGGCGTCGCGTTGCTTTACACGCTGGTCAACGTCGTGTGTCTGCGCGTTCTCGGCGTGGACGCGCTAAGATCGACATCTACTCCTGCCAGCGCGATCATGCGCATCGCGTTCGGTCCGCGCGGCGGAAATTTTATCGCCGCCGCCATCGCCATCTCCGCTCTCGGATTTGTCGCGCAATCAATTCTGACCGCGCCGCGCGTTTATTTCGCGATGGCGAACGACGGTTTGTTCTTCCGCAGCGTCGCGCGCGTTTCGCCGCGCACACACGTGCCCATCGTCGCGATTGTTCTGCAAAGCATCTGGACGATCGTGATCGCGTTGAGCGGACGCTACGACCAAATCCTCAACTACGTTGTCTCGATGGATTTCATCTTTTTCGGCCTGACGGCCGCGACGTTGTTCGTCTTCCGCAAACGCGAACGCGCCGAGCAACGCACGCCATTGCATCCGTGGACGACGATCGCGTTCGTCGCGTTGTGTTGGGCGGTCGTGGCAAACACAATCTGGCGTTACCCGGCGAACACACTCATCGGCATGTCGATCTTGCTCGCAGGGGTTCCGGTTTATTTTCTCTGGTCGAGACAAGATCGACAGCGCGCATGAATCCGATGCCGTACATGGAATGGGCGAAACTGCGCAGCACCGCGCGTTTCAATCTCGCGACCAGCGGCCTCACGATGTATCCGCTGCGCGAATTGCCGGTGCGGATCGAGGAACTGGAAATCACCGGTCCAGGATTGTACGGCTATCCGGAATTGCGCGAGAGACTCGTTAGGAAAACCGGCGCGTCGGAAGAATCGCTCGTGCTTTCCATCGGCACCTCGATGGCGAACTTCATCGCGCTCGGCGCGTTGATCGAGCGCGGCGACGATGTGTTGATCGAACAACCGACTTACCAACCAATGCTGCACATCGCGCAATGGCTCGGCGCGAACGTGCGCAGATTCTTACGCGATCCAGCGAATGAATGGAACATCGACATCGATAAATTGCGCGACGCGGTCCGACCGAACACGAAACTGATCGTCTTATCGAACCTGCACAATCCATCCAGCGCGCTCATCACTGAAAATGAAATGCGCGACATCGGTGCGATCGGCCCGCGCGTTTTCGTCGATGAGGTTTATCTCGAAGCGATGTTCGATTGGCCCCAGCGTTCGGCATTTTTTCTTGGCGATAATTTCACGATCACGAACAGTCTAACGAAAGCGTACGGATTGAGCGGGCTGCGTTGTGGCTGGATCCTCACGCAACCGGAACTGGTGTCGCGGATGCATGCACTTGTCGATCTTACGTACGGCGTGATGGCGCATTCGGCGGAGCGGTTGAGTGTGATTGCGCTGGATCATTTGCCGAAGATCACGCAGTGCGCTCACGATTTGCTCGAGAAAAATCGCAAACTCGTGAACACATTTCTCGCTGCGCACGAACAACAACTCGAATGCGCGCCGGGCGAATTCGGCATATGCGTTGCGCCGCGTTTGCGCAGCGGTCGCGTTGAAGAGTTCTGCGAAGTGTTGCGCCACAAATTTGAAACGAGCGTTGTGCCCGGACATTTCTTTGAAGCGCCGGAACATTTCCGCATCGGGCTGGGCGGCCCGACCGATATTCTCGCGGAGGGACTTGAACGAATCGCAAGCGCGCTTAAAGGACTTCGTTAGGCCGAATGAAAGATCGACAAGTACTCCTGAGCGAATTCGAACAACTCTTACCGCTCGCAATCGAATGGGCCACGGCCGAAGAAGCGCGCGTTTTGACCGAAGGCGTGGCACTTTCGGAAAACGAATTGGCTGATGCGCGCGCAGCAGGCGTGAAGGAAGCGCAGCGTATTCGTTTGCTCCGCGTTGAATCAGTTCCCATCCCCGCGCATCCGCAATTGCGCGCGGCGGCCGAGACGGTGCACTTCCTCACGCCGGAAACGCGTGGCCTGACTTTGCGCTACGGAATTTTCGTGCGCTGGGATTGCTGGCAAGATCGACATCTACTCGCGCACGAATTCGGACACACCGCGCAATACGAGCGGCTCGGAGGCATCGCGCCATTTCTCCAACGTTACCTGATGGAATGTCTGACCATCGGCTACGCCAATGCGCCGATGGAATTGGAAGTCGCGCAGATCGCCGATCGCATCTGCGCGGCCTAACGAGCGCGCTTTTTGCGATGACCGAGCATCTCGGCGCGGACTGTCCGAAGATCGACATGTGTTAATCGCTTCGTCATCGCCGGCGTGAGCAAACGCGTGTGCGGTATGTCGCAAAGATGTTCCGCGATGAACCACACCGGTTTATCCGTCGTCATCCAATTCAGTCGGTCGAAGCGCGCGAGATTTACCGGGCGCGAGTAGCGGCGCAAGGTGCGTTCGAAACGCAGATTGAAATAGATGTTGAAGTAGCTCATAGCGAGCTCGCGCAATGTGCGATAGACCGGCGCGCGATAACGGCAGCCGGTGAAATTCGATTTCGCGATCGCGCCCCAGCCTTGGCCGATTTTGAAAATGGCGACGACGTGGTCGGTGTCGCGGTCGGCTTCGAGATCGAAGATGAGCGCGGGAAATCCGATGACGCGCAGCGCCGCGGCGGCGAAGATGGCGCCTTCCAGGCAGGACGCGGTGCCATCTTGTAAAACTTTGCGCGGCGAACGCGCGGTGATGGCGAGATTGTAAGGAAGTTCGTCGAGAAATTTCTGAATGCCGGCGGTCGTTTTGAGAGCGCGCAATTGCCGCAGCTCCGCGCGTGCAAAATCGAACTCAGGCGTAGATGTCGATCTTTTGATTGTCGATCTTACAGGCCGATCGGGTGACGCGCTTCGAAACCGATCGGTGTGCGCGACGTCGGTTGCCAGGCCGGCTTCCACCGTTCGCGGCCGGTGACGAATGGCGTGGTGTCGAGTCGCAGCCCGGCGATGATGGCGAAGGTGTGACCGTTGCGCGCGTAAACCGTGATCCACTTGCCGCGGCCGCGTTCGCCGAACCTGCGAAATTCGGAGGAACTGATGGGCGATCTTAAAATGCCGGCCGCGCCGAGCGCGTAGGAAACGGTGCCGGAACAATCGTAGGCAGTGTCTAAAAATGATCTATGCCCGCCCCCAAAACGATACGATTTAGTATACAATTGATTCGCCGCCCAAATGGCGCGTTTGACCGCGAGTGGCGCATTTGCCGGCGCCGCGGCCTGGCCGTTGCGCAGACACGCGACCGGGCCGGCAACGGTGGGCCCGGAAGAGGGAAACGAGCCGGCGTGGGCCGACGAGACAAGCACCGCTAATGCAGCGGCCGATAAACGGTTACGGGAGAGGAGAAGCACAGAGGGTTGTTGAGGCGCGTTCCTATGCCATAACCAGGGCCAATGAAAAGAAAAAAATGCGGCTGCTAAGATTTTTCCCGACGCTCGAACGTGCCTTCACCGGAACAATTTTTGCTTTGCAAAGCAGGGTATGTCGAATGACAATTGCGTCCCCCAAACTCATCCAATGCCCCAGATCGATTTCGGTCGCGCGTTCGACAATGCCGACGCCGCCAAGCCAGTAGCAACTTTCCCTTCACCGGGCGAATTACCGACTGCACGCGGGCTGGTTGCGGTGGAGCCGGCGAAATTTCGCCGCTCGCGGCTCGGACGAAGCGATTGGGCGAATATCACTTTCGTCATCATCACCGTGCTCGGTGGATTGTTCTGCGCGTTTTATTTTTTCAACGGCGCCGAATTGATGCGCGCGGCCGCGTCCTGGCCGGCGGAACTACTGTATCCGCGGCCCACTTCACTCGCGCCCGCTAAGATCGACAATCAAACGCCAGCCGCGACCGAGGTTCCGACGGCGAGGATCGCGAGAGAATCGGAACAGGGACCGTTCCGCAACAGCGCGCAATCGTTGTTAGAGCCGAACACGAGACCGCAATTCGCGCCCGCGCCGTTCACCACGAATCCCAACACTTTCGCGTCCGCACCGAACACACCGCCGCTTGGTTCCGGCGCACCCGCACCGCTTAACCAACTTGGCGGAACTGTGCCCGGCGGGGACGCGCTCGTGCAAACCTTGAACGAACAGGCGACGGCTTTGCAACAAGCGGCAGCCGCAACGGCGAACAACGTCGCGAAAACAATCACGCAAACCGTTTCGCAAACCACGCGAGTCGCAGTAACAACGCCAAGAAAAACGATCCGCGCCGTAAAGCCGCGCGTGATTCAGCGAACGGCGGCGACAACGCGCAATTCCTTAGTTCAGCCGAAAACAAACGCGGCGCCACTTTCGACCAATGCGCAACTCGGCCTCGATAAACGTGGAATCGGTCCCGGTATTCCCGGTGGCATCGGGCCGGGCGTGCTCGGCGGTGTCAGTGGGGCCGGTGCCGGGGTTGGCGGCACTGGCGGCATGGGCGGTGGCGGTGGAGTCGGCGCGGCTGGTGGAATTGGCGGCATCGGCGGAATCGGCGGCGCGTTACCGGGCGGACTGCTCGGCGGTCGCCACTAAACAACAGCGCGAATGGCGCGCTCGTTAGGCTGCACAGTCTTCATCATTGCGGCGGCGTTTTGTTTCGCCGCAACCGAGCTGCCGAAAAGTGACGACGTCGATTCATCCGACATCGAGCCGCCGTTGTTAATTCCAAATCGTGACCGCGAACAATCGGACGGCGCAAAACCAACGCCGACGCCGATTGTCGATCTTGCGAAGCTGGAAAAAGATTTCGAGCGCGCGAAACGCAATGCCGCCGGCACCGTGCGCTTATGCAAGATCGGTGCGATTGCGCAGGTGGAAGTCGAGCAACGTGCGTTGCGTGTCGCGCGATTGGAAGCGCAGCTCGAATCGGCGCGACTGCTTGAAGCCAAGGAAAATTTCGCGGGCGAACAGACGCGGCTCGCAAACCACGAAATCTCCGCGGCCGATTTATCGGAAGCAGAAGCGACGCTCGCCCATGCGATCGAAGCGGCGCATGCGGCCGAAGCGAAGCGCGATCGGGCGGAAGTCGAATTTGCCGAGAACAATGTGCGACGACAGCAGAAGCTCGCCGCGCTCGGCAGCGGAAGTAAATCGGCGATTTCGCGCGCGGAGCAAAAGCTCACCGAATTAAAAACGGCCAAAGAAAATAACTGACGCGCCTCGTTAGGAATCTGGAGATAAAGCTCCGCAAATGTGATTGTCGATCTTGCAATAAAGTTTTATCTTCGCTTTCACAGCAATGGACGTCGCCGGAAACATCAGTGCGATTCTCGGGCAAAAACCGCGCGAGATTTTTTCGATCGGGCCGAACGACACCGTTTACGATGCGGTGAAATTAATGGCGGAGAAAAATGTCGGCGCCGTCTTGGTGCTGGAAGGCGACAAGCTCGTCGGCCTCATTTCCGAGCGCGATTACAGCCGCAAGATCATGCTCAAGGGCAAACGCTCCCGCGAAACCAAAGTGAGCGAGATCATGTCGACTCAGCTCATCGTCATTCCGCCTAGCGAACCAATTGATCGCTGCCTGCGTCTGATGACGGACAAACGAATTCGCCACCTGCCCGTGCTCGACGGTGACAAGGTGGTCGGCGTTATTTCGATCGGCGATCTCGTGAAATACGTGATCGATTGCCAGAGCGCCGCCATCGAGCATCTCGAGAGCTACATTCACGGCGGCTTTCGTTAGGCCAATTGCCAAACGGTTTCGCCGCCGACAATTGTCCGCACCGCGCGGCCTTTTAGTTTCCAACCGTCGAATGGCGAATTGCGCGACGCCGATTGGAAGTTGTCGATCTTGACCGTCCATTCGAGATCGGGATTGATCAACGTCACTTCCGCTCGCGCGCCTAACGAAAGCGTTCCAGCATCAAGCTTGAGCAACTTCGCCGGCTCGACCGTGAACATCTCGATCAAACGCACCATGTCGATCTTGCGATGTTTGTGCACGAGCAGGTCGATGAACAAACCGAGCTCGGTCTCGAGTCCGACGATGCCGAACGGCGCTTGATCGAACTCCACTTCCTTTTCGAACGCCGCGTGCGGAGCGTGATCGCTGGCTAAGATCGACAATGTCCCATCCGCGATGCCCTCAAGAATCGCGTCGATATCTTTTTGCGAACGCAGCGGCGGATTCATTTTGAAATTCGTATCGAAATCCTGAATCGATTCGTCTGTCAGCGCGATGTGATGCGGACAAACTTCACCGCTAATTTTCACGCCGCGCGCGCGCGCTTCGCGAATCAATCGCACACTTCCCGCCGCACTGATGTGCTGGCAGTGAATGTGATGATCGCAAAGTTCCGCGAGCAAAATATTTCGCGCGACGATCGCTTCCTCGCCCGCCGCCGGCCAGCCAGGCAGGCCTAACAACGTGCTCCAGTATCCTTCGTTCACCACGCCGTTGCCGACGAGATTGTAGTCCTGACAATGATCGAGCACTGGCAATCCGATCATGCGGGCGTACTCGAGCGCGCGCCGCATCAGTTCGTGATTTTGAATGCACTTGCCGTCGTCCGTGATCCCGACCACGCCGGCTTCGCCTAACGAACCGATCGGCGCGAGTTCTTCGCCAGCGAGATTTTTCGAAATCGCGCCCGTCGGCAGAACATTCACGCAGGCGGATTCATCTGCGCGATCTTTAATCCACGCGATCGTCGCCGGATTATCGGCCGGCGGGGAAGTGTTCGGCATGCAAACGATCGTGGTGAATCCGCCAGCAGCCGCCGCGCGTGCGCCGGACGCAATCGTCTCCTTGTGCGAAAATCCCGGCTCGCGCAGATGCACGTGCATGTCGATCAAACCGGGCGCGACGATCAAGCCGGTCGCGTCGACCATTTCCGCGTCTGTCGCTTTACTCGCGATCTTTCCATCGACAATGGCAAGATCGACAACTTCATCTCGGCCATTCGCCGGATCGATCACGCGGCCGTTACGAATGATCACGTTGAGATTCCTCCGCAGAGATAAAGAACCGCCATGCGAACGGCGAGGCCATTTGTGACTTGGTCGAGAATCACGCTGCGCGATCCGTCCGCGACTTCGCTGTCGATCTCGACGCCGCGATTGATCGGCCCCGGATGCATGACGAGGCAATCCGGTTTCAAATTTTTGGCGCGCTCTTTCGTTAGGCCGAAAAGACGTGTGTACTCGCCGGTGCCGGGGAAATATTCCTTACGCTGACGTTCGTGCTGGATGCGCAGCAGATTCACGACATCGGCGTCGGGAAGGACGTTGTCGATCTTGTGCGAAACGGTGACGCCGAGTTTTTCGAAATCGCGTGGAACAAGTGTGCTCGGTCCGACAAGCGTGACGCGCGCGCCGAGCTTCGTTAGGGCAAAAATGTTCGAGCGCGCAACGCGACTGAACAAAATATCGCCGACGATGACGACATGGAGATTGTCGATCTTGCCGCGCTTTTCCCGGATGGTGTATGCATCGAGCAAGCCTTGCGTCGGATGTTCGTGCGCGCCGTCGCCGGCGTTGATCACACTCGACTTCAATTGTTGCGCGAGAAATTGCGGCGCGCCGGCCGAGCTGTGGCGCAACACGAGGATGTCCGCATGCAGAGCCTCGAGATTTTTTGCCGTGTCCTTGAGCGTCTCGCCTTTCGATAGGCTAGAAGTCGACGCTGCGATGTTGATCACGTCGGCGCTCAACCGAAACGCCGCCAGCTCGAACGAAGTCCGCGTGCGCGTGCTCGGCTCGACAAAGAAATTGATGAGAGTCTTGCCGCGCAACGCCGGAACTTTCTTGATCTCGCGCGTGCCGACTTGCTTGAACGCATCCGCCGTTTCGAGGATGAAATTGATTTCGTCGGCCGAGAGCTCGCGCAGGCCTAACAAATCTTTTCGGGTCCAGCGGCGGTTCATCGGATCGACGCTCCTTCCTCGCGATCGGTCTGCTCGAGGCGCACCTGCACATCTTGCACAGGCGCGGTCGGAAGATTCTTGCCGACGTAATCAGCGCGGATCGGCAATTCGCGATGACCGCGATCGATCAAGACCGCGAGCTGAATGCGCGCTGGGCGCCCGAAGGATCCAATCGCATCCATAGCCGCGCGCACGGTGCGGCCGGTGAACAGAACATCGTCGACGATGATGACGGTGCGGCCTTCGAGCGGGAGGGGAAGATTCGATTCGCGCACGATGGGCAACTCCGCGCGTGTGCCGACATCATCGCGATGCATCGCGACATCGATGACGCCGGTGTCGATGTCGATCTTGGCGATTTCCCTAACGAACTCCGCGATGCGGCGCGCGATTTCGACGCCGCGCGATGGAATGCCGGCGAGAATGACGGAACGAGTATCTGGATTGCGCTCGATGATTTCGTGCGCGATGCGCCGAAGCGCTTTGCTGATTGCCGCCGCGTCCATCACGGAAGACGCGGCCGAAGCTGATTGTCGATCTTTCATTCGTCCTTCGCGATCTCACCGGACCGCATTAAAGGTCGAAAAATTTCAGGAGGCGGCCTTTACCGTGCGCGCCTCCTTCATTCTTCGGTCTCGCCAATTGGAGCGATGTTTCACGATCCAATCGAGCAACGCTTTTTCAAAGCCGATGTCTTTGCCGGCTTTTTCGCTCTCGATCCATTTGTGTTTCAAAATTTCTTCGCGCTCGGCCAGGAACTCTTTGTAAAGACTCGAGTTCTTCACGAACTGCGACTCCGCCTCAATCGTGGCAGGCATGTCGCGGTTCTCTGTCATACAATCGGGGAGGCGTCAATGGCTGGGCCCGCTTTTGCTTCGACGTTTCATTGTCGATCTTTATTTAAGCATGGCCCGGGCCGTGGCTGTTCAATCGAGCATTCGGCGGATTTGTTCCGCAATTTTATTAAACTCGGCCACGACCGGCGAGTTGCTCGCGTTCGCTTCCGCGACAATGGGCAGGCCGCGATCTCCCGATTCGCGCGTAGGGATGTCGATCGGAATCTGACCGAGCAACGGCACGCGCAATCGTTTCGCTTCGCGTTCGCCGCCGCCGCTGCCGAAAATGTCGTAACGCCGGTCGTCGTTAGGGCAAATGAAGTAGCTCATGTTTTCGACAAGGCCGAGCACCTGCACGTTAACTTTTTCGAACATAGTCGCGGCTTTACGCGCGTCGATGAGGGCAACTTCCTGTGGCGTGGTGACGATGATCGCGCCGGAAAGAGCCACCGTTTGCACGATGGTGAGCTGAATGTCGCCGGTGCCGGGTGGAAGATCGAGCACAAGAAAGTCGAGCTCGCCCCATTCGACCTGCCGCAAAAATTGTTGCGTGTAGCGGGTGACCATCGGGCCGCGCAAAATCGCGGGCGAAGCGTCGTCGAGCAGAAATCCCATCGACATCAGTTTCAGATTGTACTGCTCGATCGGAATGATTTTGTTCTCGTCCGTCGCAGTCGGGCGGTCGCGCGAGCCGAACATGAGCGCGATGCTCGGGCCGTAGATGTCGCAATCGCACAACCCGACACGCGCATCTTTTTTTTGCAACGCGAGCGCGAGGTTCGCCGCGATGGTGGATTTGCCGACGCCGCCTTTTCCGCTCGCGACGGCGATGACATGTTTGACGCCGGGAATGTGCTGCGCTCCCACCGGCGCGCCGGCGCCGCCGGGTGGCGCGTGGATGTCGATCAAAACTTTCGCGCTCTGCACTCCGCTGACGCCGCGCAAACTTTTTTCGGCATCGTTCTTGATCGTGGCCGGAATGTTCGGGTCGTTAGTCGCGAGCGCGAGCTGCACGCTCACGACGCCATTGTCGATCTTGATTCCTTTGACCAGACCAAACGAGACGATGTCGCGGCTGAAGCCGGGATACTTCACCGCTTTGAGCGCGTTCCTGATTTGTTCCTCCGTCGCGGCCATGTGGACGGGGAACGTACGCGGTGCCGCCGCGCCGTAAAGCTGCGCGCTTAAACCTGCGGAAGTTTCTTGCGCCGGTGCTGTTTCCGCCAACGCAATGCGGTCGAGACAGCGACCACAGCGTAAGCGAACAAGCCGACATACCATGTCCTGGCTTCAGGCACGAAACTGATGTTATCGAGCGCGATGTGCTGATAGGTCGGGTTCGCGAATAGGTTGCTGCTGCCGTAGGTGAACGTGATCGAGCGAATGTCGGTGGTGTTGAAACTAATGGTGGCGTTGGCCGTGCCTAACGTGTCGCTTGTGCTGACGTTACCGGTGATGACTTGATTAATACCGGTCCCGCTTACGCTATTGTTCGCGCTCGGCGTAATCGTCGGCGCGATCTGCGTGCCGGTTGTCGATGTTGCATAAATATTGCGAAGTATGTCCTGATACGTGTTCCCGCCGCTGTTCGAGAAATCGAGGTCGAAAAGTTGAAACGAAACATTCGAGACGCCGTTCGCGTAAAGATTCGAGAAGTCGATCGTCACCGTCACGCCCTGCGTATTATTAGCGAGATCGACCGCCAACTGCAGTGACATGTGTCCGGCGGCGAAACCACCGAGAAGGTTGGAAGTGATCGCTGGAGTTTGCTCGCCGCCGCCAGTGAGAGAAGCTCGCAGTTGCGCGGTGTCGCCACTCACTGTCGCCGTCACATCATTGCCGGCGGTGCCTGGATCGACATCAAACGAATTCGTTAGGCTGCCGGGCGTCCACGTTTCCGCGCTCCAATCAACGAGCACAGCGGGCGCGTTCGTTATTCCCGCGAAGAAAACCAAAACCAGACTGGTGCACCAGCGTCGCATGACACCGTCCTGTTTAGCAGTCGGTGTGCCGATTTCGCGCTCGCCGTGCTAGTCAGGGCCGCGCTAAGTCCACAAGATCGACATCTTACTTGGCGCTCTTAACTTCTCGCGGCAGCGGCTGCTCCGCACTGGCCAACGCGTAGGCAGCCACGGCGACCACGGCCGAATTTTCCGCCAGCTCACGCGGCACAATCTTGTCGAGCGTATCGGCCGCGGTGTGGTGATAATTAAAATAGCTGCGGTTGTCTTGGAGCGGCGCGAAAGACGGCACGCCGGCTTTCTCCAGCGGCTCGATGTCGGCACCGCAATGCTCGACCAGATTCAAAATACCGGCGCCGGATTCCTGCAAAATCGCCGCGACCGGCGCGAGCATGGTCTTCACTTCGCGCTTTGCATTGACGTTGAGGCCTAACGGATGACCGGCGCCGTTGTCCGTCTCGATGGCGGCGAAGTGATTGTCGATCTTGCCGGAATTGTCGGCGGCGTATTGTTTGGAACCGCGCGATCCGTTCTCCTCATTCATCCACGCGATGACGCGAATCGTGCGCTTGGGTTTGAGCTTCAGCTTTTGAATCAGGTTCGCGACTTCCATCGAAACGGCGATGCCGGCGCCGTCGTCGATAGCGCCTGTTCCGAGATCCCACGAATCGAGATGACCCGACACAATCACGACCTGCTCGGGATGCTCGCTGCCTTTGATGTCGCCGATCACATTCGCGCTCTCGATGTCGGGCAACGTTTGCGGCGTCAAAATTAATTTGAGCTTCACCGGCCCTTGCCGCGCAAGATCGACAATCAAATCTGTGTCCTCAGTCGTCAGGGCGCCCGCCGGAATTTTCGGCGCGTCCTCCGCATAGTTTGTCTGCCCGGTGTGCGGCAATCGGAAATCCGCGCCGCCGACCGAACGAATCAGACACGCGACCGCACCTTGCTTCGCCGCCGCGATCGGTCCGTCGCTGCGATACACCACCGCTTCGCCATATGCGTCGCCGCCGCGGCCTTGCGCGGCCATTTGTTTCTCGAACGCATAGGTGAAAAGAACGATTTTGCCGGCAACTTTGTCGCGGCCTAACGATGCCAATTCGTCGAAATTTTTCACTGGAACAACTTCAGCCGTGATTCCATCTGCTGGCGTCGCGATACTTCCGCCGAGCGCACACAAAACAATTTTCTGCGTCGTGTTCTCCGCCATGCCCGGCCACTCCACCAGCTCGGCGCGTTCTTCGCCGCGGACCCAATGCGGCACCATTACTTTTTCGAGCTGAACTTCGGCGCCTGACGATTTCAATTCGCCCGCGACGTATTCAACAGCTTTCGCCGCCTGCGCCGAACCGGTCAGGCGCGGCCCGATGTTATCGGCAAGATGCGCGACCTGTTTGTAAGCGTAATCGCTCACCAGCGCCGCTTGTTGAATGCGTTTCAAATCGGCGAGCGTTTGGGCGGAGAAAACGACCGGGGTCGCGGTCGGCGACGGCGTGGGCGATTGCGCAAACGCGATGACGGTTGCGAAAAAAGCCGCGGCCTGTAGCGCACAGAGGCGAACAAAAGACATCGTGGAATCT
>JBEEGX010000068.1:0-17294 GCA_041167105.1 Verrucomicrobiota bacterium | reverse complement strand
AGGACGACAAAAATTATCCGTTCCGGCTCGTTGTTTCTGAAGGCGAGAAGACGCAAGCGCTCATCGGCTTTTATCGCAAACCCGCGGCCGGGACCGATCAGGCGGCCAAATTCCACACCACGGTGTTCTTGCCGTTCACGAGTGATCTGCAGCAGAAGCTGAACGCCGCCGGTATTCAGCCAGACATCAAAATGGACACGAACATTTGGGGGCAGGCGCTGTTCAGCTTCGCGCCCATCGGTGTCTTCCTTCTCATTCTTTATTTTCTTTTCCGCCAGCAAATCCGCATGGCCGGCAAAGGCGCGCTTAATTTCGGCAAATCGAAAGCGCGCATGCTGGCGCGCGACAAAAACAAAATCACCTTCAAGGACGTCGCCGGGGTCGAGGAAGCGAAAGACGAAGTGCAGGAGCTGGTCGAGTTTCTGCGCGATCCGAAAAAGTTTCAGAAACTCGGTGGGCGCATTCCGAAAGGCGTTTTGCTGGTCGGCCCTCCCGGCACGGGCAAAACTTTAATCGCCCGCGCCATCGCCGGCGAAGCCGATGTTCCGTTCTTCTCCATTAGCGGTTCCGATTTCGTCGAGATGTTTGTCGGCGTCGGCGCGTCCCGTGTGCGCGACATGTTTGAGCAGGGGAAGAAATCCGCACCGTGCATTATTTTCATTGATGAGATCGACGCCGTCGGCCGTCATCGCGGTCACGGCGTCGGCGGCGGACACGATGAGCGCGAGCAAACATTAAACGCGTTGCTCGTTGAGATGGACGGCTTCGATACGCAGGAGGGCGTAATCATCATCGCGGCGACGAACCGCCCCGATGTCCTCGATCCAGCACTGCTGCGCCCTGGTCGCTTTGATCGACAAATCACCGTCAATCTTCCCGACGTAAAAGGCCGGGAAGAAATTCTGCGCGTCCATTCCAAGAAAGTGAAACTGGCCGAGGGTGTCGATCTTCAAGTCGTCGCGCGCGGCACGCCCGGTTACTCCGGCGCCGAGCTCGCGAATGTCATCAATGAAGCGGCGCTGCTCGCCGCGCGTCGCGGATTAAAAGGAATCACGCTTTCGGAGCTGGAAGAAGCGCGCGACAAAGTTCGTTGGGGCAAAGAGCGCCGCAGTCTCGCGCTCAGCGAAAAAGAAAAGACCAACACCGCTTATCACGAAGCCGGTCACGCCTTGTTGCTCGAATTGCTCGAGCACACCGAGCCGCTGCACAAGGTCACCATCATTCCGCGTGGGCCTTCGCTTGGATCGACCATGTGGTTGCCGGAGGAAGACAAATACACCAATCGCAAAAAGGAATTGGCCGCCGGTCTCGCCGTCAGCATGGGCGGCCGCGTCGCTGAGGAAATTGTTTTCGGCGACATCACCAACGGCGCGCGCGGCGACATCAAAGGCGCCACCGCCATTGCGCGTCGCATGGTTTGCGAATGGGGCATGAGCGAGAAGATGGGCATGGTCGAGTACGGCGAACACGAAGATTATGTTTTCCTCGGCCGCGATATTTCGCGTGCGCGCGATTACAGCGAAGCCACCGCCGAACAGATCGACCAGGAAGTGCGCAAGTTAATCGACGACGCCTATCAAGTGGCGAAACAAACGCTCACCGCGCATCGCGACAAACTCGAAGTCATCGCCAAAGCCTTGCTCGAGTACGAAACTTTGGACGGTTCGCAGATCAAAGAAATCGTCGAGCACGGACGCTTGATCAATCCGCCGCGCGGCATTCCGCCATCAACCGGTGCAAAAATGCCGCCCGAAAAACCGCCCAAGCAAGTCATCGCCGCGCCGGATGTGGCGCCGCCATTGCCGGGGGCATTGGGTGGTGCGCCGGCGTGAGGATGCGGACAATTCCGCCTTTTCCACTTCGTCTCCCAGCAATCTAACGAGATTAGATGGAATTATTCCGTTTTATACTACGGAATAATTCCATACATATCTCGTTAGATGTTGAGCGTTAAGACCATCGCGATCGTTCTGGCAGTCGCTGCCGTTGCTGCTCTTGTCGTCGGCTACGCTCGCCGCTTCACGCAGAACACTGATGGAGGCCTCGTCACGGTTCGTGATTTCCCACAGTTGCTTTCCGCACTGACTGCTACTGGCGGCAACGGCGCCTTTTGGGTCGTCCTCGTGCCGAACACGGCACGAGGCGACGGTAACTACGCAAACGTACAGTATTCCATCGAAGGCGGGAGAGTCGGCATGGATTGGGTCTTGCTAGCAAAGCGCAACATCGAAGACAAAGAAGCCTTCACGCAGTTCGTCACGGCCGCAGGAGCGACCGTAACGGAGGAAGTCGGAAACAACGTGCACTATCTTCGAGTAAGCGACGGTCCCGACCTCGCAAAGCTCGGTCAGGACTTCCTCCAGCAAGTTTATCACGTCACGCCAGAAGACAAGTTACGGCTCATCATCACCGATTTTTCATGGAAGCCAGAGTCTGCCACCAAAAACATCTAACCAATCGATGAAGCTGACGGCGGGAAGCTCTGCGATTAAACGTTTGGGATGATTAAAACGCTTTCCCTGCGGGCCACGCGCTCTCCCTCCCGCCGCAGCTTATCTCCGTCTCGTTAGGTCTTCGCGTCGCATGTCGAGCGTTTTTTTCCCAGTCGAAGCAGAGACCTCCGCGGTGAAAGCCGATTGGTTCGTCGGCCATCAGCTTTCAAGCATTGCGTGCCTACAGCAGCATGTCTGGCAGTTCGCCTTCAGTTCGTCCGCGATGATTACCGTAGGATGCCTCTGGCGCATTGTTAGTCCGCGAATCTTGCTAACGAACGAAGATCATCAGCAGAAGTTCGGTCTTCCGGCACCGCTCGACGCCGTTGCGTGCGCATCAGAGCTTCTAGTCGGTCGCAGTGCGACAGAATTCAATCTGCGCGGCGATACGTTGGACCTGCTGTTCACATTCTCGGGCGGCACGCGACTGGAGGTTCTTGCCACGTCCTCCGGTTATGAAGCGTGGCAGATGGTTTCACCGGGTCGGCAACATTTTATCGCAGTTGGTGGCGGCAGATTAGATACTTATTATGCCGAGACCTAGCCGAGCGCTGCAGCCAACCACTGATCGACGTGCAAATTTACGCATGACAACTTCAACATTAAAATTCGCAGCACAGCTCGCTCTCGCCAGCGGTGGCTGAGCTTATTTTCGGTAGGTGTTGTGGCGCGTGAAAACGTCTTTGCTGATCTCCGCGCGAAATATTTCGAGATGCCGCGCCCAGAAGAAGTACCGCCACCCACTCCACCGGACGAACCTTGGGCAGCAATGATGGAGATCGCATATCCCGAGTCCACGCTGACTACAGTCGCGTTCAGCGATGGCACGGCTCGCGTCCTCCGGAGCACAGGGGGCGGCTTTTTCGCCGCTGGCGTCGTCGAGCCCGTTCGCCCGGCGGCAGAGGCTTTCATGCGAGAGGCTCGGCAGCAGGACTTCGCGTTCGCACCGACGGGCGAGTTCCCACAGCCTGACGTCGGACACGTTTTCTTTTACACGCGTAGTGACGTTCGCGTATGCAAAGCCTCGGCGAGCGAAAACGAGCTTAGAAGTCCGACGCATCCTTTGTCCGTCCTGTACGTTGCTGGTTTGCGTATTTTGCATGAATTTCTTCAGCTACAGAAAGCCAGTGAGCAGCGACAAAACACCTAACCAATCGCTCCAGCGAACCGCCGACCGGCGGGAAAGTTTTCACATGAAGACTTCAACACTTAAATCTGCAGCACAGCGCATCTTCGTCGGCGGTCGCTGAGCTCCGTCTCGTTAGACCTTATGCGCGAGCTGATGATCGTGCTTGTCGCCGCCGCCGCAGCAACGCTTGCGTACGGCAGCGATGCTCTGCGCGTTGATGGCGTGCCGGTATATGGACGTGTGCGCGATGTCGAACGCATCGACATCCACCAAGCGATCAAGGCCGGCAATTCACATGGCAGCGTTTTCAAAGTTGAGGTTCTTGGGCCAGAGGACATCAAAGTTCATCTTCGAAAGCTCGGATACATCCATCTTGGGCGGTCTGCAGAAATTCGGTCCGACGGCAGCCGAGATCATACGTGGGCTTCCGGTAATCCCAACATGTATGACCCAGAAGTATTAGACCTCATCCGCACCGCGGGTGAGGTATACGTATTTCCGGTCACCACACCTCGCAACCCGCACCGTGACGACAAGCAGATGCGATTACTGGTCGGGCAAGCGCGCGGCGAGATTATCCGATTGCTTGGCCGCGAGCAAAATTGGTATGTCGGATCCTATAACATTATCGTTGTAGCCTCCGAACCGGCCGTTCTGGCGCCCGAGCCGACCAATGTTGGACTTGTATTTCGCCGAGGCAAAACCGAACTCGTTCTATTTTTCTCGGATTTAGATATGGCATTAGCAAAGGGAAGCTTCAACGGGCAGTACGTCGCGGACTTGCTAGAAGATAAGCCAAGTAAAGAATTCGCCAAGTGGTGCCACCGCTACGCACAGGTCGAGTTGGCAAGAAAATGAGGTCTAACCAGGCGATGGAGCGAACGGCGGACCGCCGCATAACAAGGCTGAAGGAAGAATTAAGAATTATGAAACAAGCGAAGCGCGCTCTCGTCCGCCGTCGCTCATCCTATTCTCGTTAGACCTCATGCGCGTCAGCCTGATGAAAGCAGCTACCGTGGTGGTGACGCTCTCAGCAGTCGCTTGCGCTACCGAGACGCGAGTCACCGGCTTGGTCGTGGACGCACACGGACGCCCAGTAGGGCAAGCATTGGTTAGCTATACATTGCGAGATCGCCACTTCACTGCTTCTGGCGCAGAGCGCATCGCGTTCGGGACCGACATTCAGGCCCGAAACGATGGGAGATTCGAGTTCACGACGACTGAACCTCTCCGCGATCTGATGATTCGTGCTGACTCGCCGGATCTGAAACGCTCGGCTTTTCTGCGGCACGTCACTCGCAGCGATAATGTTCTCGTGATTCGATGAGGTCTAACCAGGCGATGCCAGCTAACCGCGCCCCGCGCTGCTTCCCCGGTTTGCGTAGCTACAACCTTGAACTCGCAGCCACGCGCGCTCCCGGGCGCGGTAGCTGATCTTGTGTCTCGTTAGACCCGTACACACGGCAACCAAAGAGCGCGCATTGCGCTGCAGATTTGCTTCGAGCCCAGCTTCTCGCGACAACAAGTCGTTGATCATCCGAACGCTTCAACACACGGGCCACCCACATCCAGTGTTCGTCCTTCGCCAACCTCAGCGAAGTGAGAAGCGCGACTGAGTTCGCTCTGGGTTTAATCTCGCACCGAAACCGGCATTTCCGACTCGACATCGTCTGTCGGAGCTTGCCTCTTCCCGCGTAGGAAGGCACCTTGTCCTCGTCGGCTTTTGCCCGACGCGCGCACACGACAAGGTATGCTGGTCAGCCATCGTTCGAAATTCATTTACACGAAGACGGTCAAGACTGCGGGCACTTCGGTCGAGTTGTACTTCGAACCGTTTTGCGTCGACGGCGCGGCGACCGACGCGAATGGGAAGACGCATCGACACGACGAGCAAGTTTCCGACGCGGGCATTGTCGGCTTCCGCGGGCCGGACCGGCCATCAAGCAGCGTCTGGTGGAACCACATGCCCGCCGCCGATATCAAGCGGTTGCTCGGCGATGAGGTTTGGAATTCGTACTTTAAATTCTGCGTCGTGCGAAATCCGTTCGATAAAGTCGTCTCGCTTTTTTATTTTCAGCGCAAGACCGGACGTTTAGATGTCGATCTTACCGCGCCGGACCCCGAGCAATTCGAACGTTGGCTAACGAGCCGCCGCCTTCCGGTCGATCGCGACAAGTACACCATCGACGGGGAATTCTGTCTCGATGACGTGATCAAGTACGAACAGCTCCATCAGGACATGGAACGCATTTGCCAGCGCGTCGGCGTTCCATGGATTCCTTCTGCGTTTGCGAAAGTGAAAAGCGGAATCCGTCCGGCGGGCGCGACGATCGCGCAAATGTATTCCGACGAGTCCGCAAAAATCGTGCGCAAACAATTCGCGTTTGAATTCGATTATTTCGGCTACGCGGAATCGCCGCAGTTAGCCGCCGCGCTCGCGTAAGATCGACAATCGAACGTCGCCTTATTTCGGCGAACGCGTATTCGCGTGCGTCTTCACTTCGCGCCGTTGCTTATCGACCACGCGCCGCAATTCGCCCTCCATCGTTTTGAAGGCGTCGTGAATCGCTTTGGTCAGCGGCTGATGCGAGCCGTTGTCCATTTGTTGCTCCTCGGCCACGAGCTCGTGTCGCGGCGCCACCGTCACGTCGATGCGCACCCGATACGGATTTCCTTTTTGATGTCCGTGGTTTGGCTGCTCGATCGCGACATCGCAGCGATTGATGTGATCGCAAAAACGCTCCAGCCGCGCGGCGTAATCCAAAACGAGAGTGTCGATGTCGTCCGACTTAGTCAGGCCGCGGTAGGTGATCTTGATGGGTAATTGCATAAGCGTTGATGAATTTCCTAAAGCGGCTGGAGCGAGCGAAAATGCTGACGCAAATCGGCCGCCTCTGTCCGCACCAAATCCGATTTCACGTGCTCGACGATGCGATCGCGCACTTCGTTAGGCAAAAGATCGACAATCGCCTTGTGGATTTCCGAGGGCGCCGCGAACGACCATCCTTCCACGCCATCGCTCTTCACCAGCTTCGTGATTTGCTCGGCCAGTTGTTTGTAAATGCGTCGGTCGGTTTCGTTGTCGAGCTGCGTTCGCTCGGCCATGGACGCCGCGTGATGCATGCCGGCGCCGTCGCTCACCGAAAAACGTCCCGCTTGGTCCGTTACCTTATCGATCAACTTTCCGTGCGCGTCGGTGAGGTTGAACGCCTGCACCAATTGCAGACTCGGCCCGCGCGTCGGCGTTTCGTTTACTTTATAAGCTTTTAATCCGCCGCGATCCGCGACGACCACCAGAGAACTCGATGTCATAAGCAAGCAGTCACCAACACTGACAGCGCGAAGAGAAAACGCGCATATACATCTCTATAATGAATTCGCAGCCGGGCACAAGATCGCGTCCCAGAAATTTGTAGCGGCGGTCTGTGACCGTCGCAAATCTACGTCTCGCGCTCGGCCGCACGTTCTTCTTCGCCCGTGACCGCGCCCGGCAATTCGTAGCGGCGTTTCTTCCACGATTCCTGCCGCGCCTGCGCCTGCGTTCCGCCCACGAGCCGCAACAAAATCGTCGCCCGTTCCGCAAGATCGACATCGTCACCTGACGCAAATTTTTTTGGCTTCGCGAGAAATCCAGCTTCGTCGCTCGTATCGAGAATCAATTCCCACTCCAGATTCTCCACGCCCGGCAGCACAAATTGAATCGGTTCGTGATGCGCATTGATCAGCAGCAAAAAAGTGGCGTCATAGACCGGCTCGTTTTGAAAATTCACCACATCGACCGAATCGCCGCTGAGCAGCATCGCGAGACAACGCACAAACGGCGACGCCCATTCTTCGTCGCTCATTTCGTTGCCGCCGGGATTGAACCACATCACGTCCTTGATCTCGCTCCCGCGAATGCGGCGGCCCTGGAAAAATTTCGGCCGGCGAAAAATCGGATGCTCTTTGCGCAAGCGAATCAAACGACGTGTGAACTCGATTAGCCGCTTCTGATGCTCATCGTGGTGCCAGTTAAACCAACTGATCTGGTTGTCCTGGCAATACGCGTTGTTGTTGCCGCGCTGCGTCCGGCCGAACTCATCGCCGCCTAACAACATCGGCACGCCTTGCGAGAGAAACAGTGTCGTCAAAAAATTCCGCCGCTGCTTCCGGCGCAACATGTCGATCTTAGCGTCATCGGTCGGACCTTCCGCGCCGCAATTCCACGACAGATTATTGTTATCACCGTCCTGACTGTTCTCGCCATTGGCTTCGTTGTGCTTGTCGTTGTAGCTCACGAGATCGTTCATCGTGAATCCGTCATGCGACGTCACGAAATTCACACTCGCCGTCGGCCGCCGTCCGTCATGCTGGTAAACATCCGGACTTCCCGTGAGCCGATACGCCATTTCGCCGATCTTTCCTTCGTCGCCTTTCCAATAACTGCGCACCGCATCGCGAAATTTTCCGTTCCACTCATTCCAACCGGTCGGAAAATTTCCCACCTGATAACCGTCGTGTCCGACGTCCCACGGCTCGGCGATTAATTTCACCTGCGCCAACACCGGGTCCTGTTGCACGGCTTTGAAAAAGGCGTGGAATTTGTCGTAACCGTTTTCGCTGCGCGCCAGCGTCGTCGCGAGATCGAATCGAAAACCATCGACGCGCATCTCCGTTACCCAATAACGCAAGCTGTCCATGATCAATTGCAGCGCGTGCGGATGCAGCACGTTCAAGCTGTTGCCCGTGCCGGTAAAATCGAGATAGAACCGCGGCGTCTCCGTCTGCAAGCGATACCACGCGATGTTATCGATCCCGCGAAAACTCAGCGTCGGCCCGAGATGATTTCCTTCGGCGGTGTGATTGTAAACGACATCGAGAATCACCTCGAGGCCCGCCGCGTGCAGCGATTTCACCATCGCCTTGAACTCCGTCACCTGCTCGCCCATTTGTCCGCTGCTCGAGTATTCGCCGTGCGGCGCGAAGAAACCGATCGTGTTGTAGCCCCAGTAGTTCGTTAGGCCGCGATCGATCAAAACTTTGTCCTCGATGTGCGCGTGCACCGGCAAAAGCTCTACTGCGGTCACGCCGAGATTTTTTAGGTAATGAATGGCGGCATCGCTCGCCACGCCCGTATACGTTCCGCGCAATTCCTCCGGCACCGCGTCCCACAATTTTGTGAATCCCTTCACATGCACTTCGTAGATCACGCTCTCCGCCATCGGCGTGCGCGGCGGTTTGTCGTCGCCCCAATCGAATGTTGCAAGATCGACAACTACCGATTTCGGCATGCCCCACGCGTCATCGCGGAAATCGCGCGCCAGATCATCCAGCTTGTCCCCGACGACGTAGCCGAACATCTCGTCCGCCCAGTTCACATCGCCCGCGATCGCTTTCGCGTACGGATCGAGCAACAACTTCGACGAATTGAATCGCAATCCGTGTTGCGGATCGTACGGCCCAGAAACGCGATACCCGTAAAGTTGTCCCGGCCGCACATCCGGCAGGAACATGTGCCAGACCTGATCGGTTTGTTCCGTCATCGGCACGCGGATCGTTTCCTGTTGGGCGTCAAGATTATCGAACAAACAAAGATCGACACTCGTCGCCATGCTCGAGAACAACGCGAAGTTCGTTCCGTCGCCCATCCAAGTCGCACCGAGCGGGTACGGATGACCGAGCCAAATCTTAAGCGGAGTCATAAACGCGAGCGTTTCCTATTCCCCAAGCCGAGCGTGTTCGCAATGTCCTGTTATATTCGCGCCGTGTTGCGAAAGGCGTTGTTTATCTTCGCGATTATCCTCGCGGTCGCCGTCGCCTTCTTTTTTTCCCATCGACGAGAACATCCGCTGCCGCCCGGTGTTAGCGTCGATCATATCGTCGTAAAGAAAGCCGCCCACACATTGTCGATCTTTCATGACGGCAAAAAAATAAAAACGTATCGCGTCGCGCTTGGTCGCGCTCCGATCGGAGCGAAAGAACAGGAAGGCGACATGAAAACGCCGGAAGGTTCCTACACGATCGACCATCACAAGAGTGACAGCGCTTTCCACCGCGCCCTGCACATTTCCTATCCGTCCGAACAAGACATCGCGCGTGCGAGTGCGCGCGGTGTTTCGCCCGGAAGCGACATTATGATTCATGGTATGCCAAACGGTGCTGGCGCGATCGGCGCCGCTCACCGACTGAAAGACTGGACCGCAGGTTGTATCGCCCTAACGAATGAAGAAATCGAAGAGCTTTATCGAGTCATCCCGGACGGCACCGTGATTGAAATCGATCCATGACAATTGTTCACGCGATCGCTTTGCCAAATCCCGCGCTGCTCGGCGCGATTTACGGCATCTCCGAAATCGTGCTCGCGCTTGCGCGACATTCCAGTGGAAACAAATCACGCGACCGCTACTCGCTGCTGCTGCTTTGGCTCGTGATTGCGGCGAGCATTGTCGCTTCACTCTCCGTCGCCCGCAATTACGCCAGCGCGCAACTCCCTCATCGAAACGTTTTCTACCTTCTCGGTCTTATTCTTTTTCTCGTCGGAATAATTCTGCGCTGGATTTCAATTTGGAAACTCGGTCGCTTCTTCACTGTCGATGTTGCAATCGCGGAACAACATCAGCTCGTCGATACCGGTCCGTATCGATTCGTCAGACATCCTTCCTACACCGGCGCGCTGCTCGCGTTTCTCGGCTTCGGACTTTGTCTTAGCAACTGGATGTCGATCTTAGTGTTGCTTATTCCGATCACGCTCGCGTTTCTCTGGCGCATTCACGTGGAAGAACGCGCGTTGCTCGACGCGCTCGGCGACAATTACCGTGAATACATCGCTCGCACGCGACGGCTCGTTCCGTTCGTCTATTGAAGAGTGCTCAGCGCCCGCCGCGCCGCTTCCACGTTGCTCGGCCGGATAATGATGACGCAACGCTTTGCATCGTTCGTCGATGAAACATAAACCGATTCGATATTGATCTCGGCGCGAGTAAGCCGCTCGGCGATGCGCGCGAGCGTGCCCGGTTCGCCACTGCCTTCGATCACGATCACTTCGTTTTCCACCGCGACCGCGCTCATCTCGTTCAAGATCGACAACGCCTTCGTCGCGTCGCTCACCACCATGCGCACGAGCTGCTGCGATTGGCCGGCGCCGGCGAACGTGCCGCCTTCGGATGCGAGCGCTTCAATGTTGATGCCGCCGCGCGCAAGCGCGTCGCACACCCGCGCGAGACTGCCCGGGCGATCGTCCATGAAAACCGCAAGCTGCCGCGCATTCTTCGTCGAAAAAATCTCGCTCATCAGCAAACGTTTAACTTCCAACGTTCAACTTTCAACGCGCAAATATTCGGCGTTGGACGTTGCGCGTTGCGCGTTGAACGTTTGCTGCCTTCCGCATGCCCGCGAATGTAATTGTCGATCTTGCACAAACGTCGGAGACGCCGCGCAAGATTGGTCTCTTCACTGCCACCGGCATCGTCATCGCGAACATCATCGGCACCGGCGTCTTCACCAGTCTCGGTTTTCAACTCGCGGACATTCACTCCGGATTCGTCCTGCTCATGTTGTGGATCGTCGGTGGAATCGTCGCGCTTTGCGGCGCGCTTTGTTACGGCGAGCTTGCGGCCGCGCTCCCGCGTTCCGGCGGCGAATATCATTTTCTCTCGCGCATTTATCATCCCGCGCTCGGATTCATGGCCGGAATCGTTTCGGCCACGGTCGGCTTCGCCGCGCCGATCGCGCTCGCGGCCATGGCGTTCGGAAAATATTTCGACGGTGTCTGCGGCGCAGGTTCGCCGCTTGTTCTTTCGTTTGCGATCGTCTGGCTCGTTAGTCTGGCGCACATCTCGAATCTAAAATTCGGCAGCGCCTTCCAAAATATTTGGACAATCGTAAAGCTGCTTCTCATCGCGGCGCTCATGTTCGCTGCGCTTTTGATTCCGAGACAGCCGATCACTTTTTTGCCGCAGCCCGGCGATCACATGTCGATCTTGTCCGGCGCGTTCGCGGTCGCGCTCATTTACGTCATGTATTCCTACTCGGGTTGGAACGCATCGGTCTACATCACGAGCGAAATCGATCGGCCCGAGAAAAATGTTCCGCGCTCGCTCTTGTTAGGCACGCTCATCGTCATCGTCGCCTACACCGCGCTCAACGCCGCATTTCTCATGGCCGCGCCGCAGGACGAACTGCGCGGCCAGCTCGAAGTCGCTCTCATCGCCGGCAAACATATCTTCGGCGAAAACGGCGGCCGCATTGTGGGCGCGATTATTTGTCTGGGACTCGTCGCCACGATCAGCTCGATGGCGTGGCTCGGTCCGCGCGTGACCATGGCCATGGGCGAAGATCATTCGCGCCTGCAATTTCTCGCCCGCAAAAATCGCCACGGCATCCCGATCAATGCCGCGCTCGTGCAATTCATCATCGTCAACGCGCTGCTGCTGACGAATTCATTCGAGCGCGTCGTCGTTTACCTTGGACTAAGTTTGCTTTTCTGCGCGCTGCTCACCGTTATCGGCGTCATGGTTCTGCGAAAGAAAGATGTCGATCTTGCGCGGCCGTATCGCGTCTCGCTGTATCCGTTGCCGCCGCTCCTCTTCGCCGCCGTCACCGTGTGGATGATGATCTATCTCTTGCGCACACGCCCAACTGAATCATTATGCGGCATCCTCACCATGCTCGCCGGCCTCGGCCTCTACTTTCTCGTCGGCAAACGCTCGTCATGAAAATTCTTCGCCGTGCAATTCTCTTCGCCATGACGATGTCGATCTTAGCGGCAATCGCGGAAGCGAAACGTCGCGAGCCCGCGCCGCCGCCCCAGCCTCAGGCGCTACCCGCGCAACCCGCCCCGCCGCCTAACGACACCGCGCTTTTCCTCGCCGGCATGCCGGTGCCGAACGATTCGCCGCTCGCCCCGCTCACGCACGACCCGGCGTGGGCCAGACACTCGCAATATTTCGAGAGCGCGTTCGCGAAACTAACGAAAACGAAATTCCAAAAACTGCACGATTGGCAGAACGCGTTCCTGCCCGAATCGCTCGAACAGGTTCCCGTAGTCTACTACATGTTCAGCGGTCCGGATTTCATGTACATGGACCAGTTTTTTCCGAACGCCGCGACCTACATCATGTGCGGCCAGGAGGCGATCGGTCCCGCGCCCGATCCGTTGCACATGCCGAACCTCGGCGGCGCGTTCGCCAATCTTGAGAACGCGATGAAGTCGTCGCTCACCGCAACCTATTTCGTCACGCAGGACATGAAGGTCGATCTGCAATCGCAAGAGCTCAAAGGCACCTTGCCGATCTTGTATGTCTTTCTCGCGCGCGCCGGGAAATCGATTCGCGAAGTCGCGTTCGGTTCGTTAGGCAGCGGCGGCGAATTTCGCGAAAGCCGGCCGGGCATCGGCGGCACACCGGGCGTGCGCATTTCGTACATCGACAATCCCAGCGGTCGGAAACAAACGCTGTTTTATTTCACAACCGACATTTCCGACGGCGGCATCGGATCGAACCCCGCGTTCATGAATTTCTGCAACGCGCACGGCGTCGGCGCGAGTTTCCTGAAGTCGTCGTCGTATTTGATGTTCGAGGAAGCATTCAATCGCGTGCGCGAATTCCTTCTCAATCACAGCCACCTCATCGTGCAGGACGATTCCGGTATTCCCATTCGCTACTTCGACTCGAAGAAATGGAACCTTAGGCTATTCGGCACGTATGTCGGCCCGCTCGATATTTTCAAACAGCATTACCAGCCACGCCTGACCGAGATGTATCAAGCGATGAGCCCGGCGCCGTTCGGCATCGGCTTCGGATACCAATGGGATTACCGCAAAGCGAATCTCATCATCGCGCAGCGGCAGTGATTATTCGCGAAAGCGCCGGAACCACGAATACGGGAAGGCGTCGCCCGGACAATCGGTGCCCCAGCGCGGCGGATTCACTTCGCGGTGCGGCCTAACGAACGGAAAATGACTGTCGATCTTGCCGCAACGCTGGCGTAAATAACGCACCAGTTCTTCGCAACAATCGAGCTGCGCGCGCGTCGGTTGGTCGCGATTGAAATCCCCCACCAGACAAATGCCGAGGGCTATGTTGTTGAGGTAATCGCTGTGCACATGGCCGCCGTTGATCTGTCGCCGCCAGCGATCGCCGATTTCAATCTGCCCGTTGCCGGTGGACGTGCCGTTGCCGATGACGAAATGATACGCCAGCCCGTTCTGCATATGGCGGACATGTTTGTGATAGTAATCGAACACGCGCGCGTTGCCCTGACGCGTGCCGCTGTTGTGCACCACGATTAATTGCCAGCGCGGATTGCGCCGATCCGGTGAAGCCCGGTCGATCGCGTCGCGCACACTACGTGTGAGATAACGATAACCCGCGCCGCTGCTCGAACCGCGCCCGCCGCCGCCGAAGACTCGCTCCCAAAAACTTCGCGGCCTTTCGTAACCTGATTTTTCAATCGTGAGCTGCTCCGCTTCATCGCTCGGAGGCGGGGATGCAAATGTAGATGTCGATCTTGCACTGGGCGGCGCGCTCGGGCTCGGCACCGCCACCGCGCGCGGCGCAGATCCGCTCGCTTTCGGTGAAGGCGTTTCAGAAGGTTTGGGCGAATGTTTTTTCTTCGCCACCGGCGTCTCTTCTTCTTCCGGAGTTGGTTTCTTTTTTGCAGCCGACGTCTTCTTCCCCGATTTCGATTTTCCCTTTGGACTGGGCGATTTCTTCGGCTTCGGTGTTTCCTCATCGGCGCTTTTCTTTTTGCGCGACGACGCTTTTGGGGTCGGAGATTCTTCTGATTCGGCGTTGGATGTTCGGCGTTCGGCGTTCGGCGTTTTCTTCTCTTCTTTTTCCTCCGGAGTTTCCTTCGGCGTCGCGCGCGACTTCGGCTTCGCCGTCGGAGTCGGAGTTGGCGACGTTTTCTTTTTCTTCTTCTTCGGGCTCGGCGATTTGTGTGGCGACGGCGACTCCGGCGCGTCCGCTTTGCGGATCTCGAGCGGCTTTTGTTTTACTTCATCGCTCTGCTGCGCGGACAAGGTCGCGACGACAAGAATGCAGATCGTCGAAATCAGAACGCGATGTCGCACCACTGCCGCGCAGCGTAACAGACGCGACGCGCTCTTCAACCCGCGAAAAAATTCGCGCGCAGAAAATTTATGCCGGCTGCGGCAATGCGTCTGCCGAGTCCGGCGGAATTTTTCGCTCCTGCACGCGCCGCACGATCGCGTTCAACTTCCCGCCTAACAAAATCAGCAGACACGTCAGATACATCCACGTCAGCAGCACGACGATCGAAGCGAGCGCGAGATAGGTCGGGTTGTAGCGATCGTAACGCGCGACATAAATCTGGAACGCTTTCGTGACGATGATCCAGCCTAACGAAAAGAAAATCGCGCCGGGCAACGCTTGTTTCACTGTCAGATAATTGTGCGGCGTGAGCAGGTAAAGCACGAGCGCGAACATGATGAGCGCGACCGCCGAAAACGGCAGGCTGAGCGCCCCAACCCATTCCTGCAGCGGGAAGCTCAGTTGAAAATTTACTTCGGCTAATCCGGCGAGCGTTCGGCCGAAAACCATCGCGCTCAGGCAAACGAAGATCGCGATGCCGAACCAAAAGAGCATGAAGAAGGAAATGATGTATTTGGCCCACCAATTTTTTTCTTCGCTTACGCCGCTCGTCTGACTCAGCGCGCGCGAGATGGTCGCGATGAACACGGTCCCGAAATAAATCCCGAGAACGATGCCGGCGTTGGCCAGCATCCCACTCGAGCCGGTCACGACCACGCTCGCGAGCGCGGCATCGAGAATGTCCTGCACCTTCGGATCGGGCGGCAAAAAACTTTTCAGCGCGGTGAAGATTTGGTGTAGCCGCGCCGGATCGGTCCCGAACAGGCCTAACAAATGCCAGAGAAAGAGCAGGCCTGGCGCGAGCGCGATCAAAAGGAGATACGCCATCTGCGCGGCCAGACCGGTGGTGCTATCGGTCGCCGTTTCCCAGATGAGACGGCGCGTCACCGGCCAAACCAGTCGCAATGCTTTCACGGCCGCACTTTACTTTGCTCGCGCAAGTTTCCAACTTGCGACACCACAAATGGCGAAACGCATCCTCATTCTCACCGCTGGCTACGGAGAAGGACATAACAGCGCCGCGCGCGGCGTGCGCGATGGGCTCGCCCGCGTCGCGCCAGATACGATTGTCGATCTTCGCGATCTTTTCGCGGAAACGTTTGGTCCATTTCACGAACTCGTCCGGCGCAGCTATCTCACAGTCGTAAATCGTTTCCCGAAATCGTGGGGCGCGGTTTATCGCTGGTTCGATCGCAAAAAAGATTACGACAAAAATTTTGCGCGCTTTCGCCGCTTGAAGAAACGGCTCGCGGCTTTGTTGAACGAATTTCAGCCGGACGTCGTCGTATCGGTGTTTCCACCGTATCCGTACATGCTCGAACAAATCGCGGGCGCGAATCGAACATTCAAGAACATCGCGATCGTGACCGATTCCATCACGGTCAACGCCATCTGGTTTCGCTCGCGCGCTGATTACTTCCTCTTGCCTAACGAGCAGAGCGCCGATGTTCTGCGCCGCGCCGGAATTGCGAACGACAGAATCAAAGTGCTCGGCTTTCCAGTAAATCCAGTCTTCGCCGAGTTATCGCAAGATCGACAATCACCTTCCGAGGTGATGCCTCGCGTTCTTTATATGATCAACATCGCGGCGCGTGGCGCGATCGAAACCGTGCGCCGGCTGCTTGAGTTGAACATTCATCTCACCGTGACTGTCGGCCGCTCGGCGAAACTTGGCGAAGCGATCGCGAAGATTTCCGACAAGATCGACATCGTCGGCTGGACCGATCAACTCCCGCGCATGATGCGCGAAAGTCATTTGCTCATCGGCAAAGCCGGCGGCGCGACAACACAGGAAACAATCGCCGCCGGTTGTCCGATGATCATCAATCACGTCGTCTCCGGCCAAGAAGAAGGCAATGCGCGACTGATTGCGGAGACAAACTCCGGCGCGATCGCACTCACGCCGGTCGAAGTCGCATCGCAAGTGCAGCGCGCCTTCGCCAATGACGCGCAGCAGTGGCGCGAATGGTCAACGAACATCGCGCGCTTGAGCCGCCCGCGTGCCGCGCTCGACATTGCGGAATTCCTATTGTCGATCTAACAAAAAGTCTTGAAACGGTGTGCGGTTTTGGCGTACGCCCGAGGCATGCCTAACCGCCACCCACAAATTCTATTCAATCGCGTCGTTGTTCTGACCGCGTTCGGATTGACGATGCTCGTTAGCACAACTGCGCTTGCGCAGAACGAACCGGTCGGCGCGGCCAGCCCGCAAATCGACGCGAACGGCAACGCCTTGCCCGCTCCGAACACGGCCACGGCCGAGCGCGTCATCGTTACCGGATCGAACATTCCGACCGCGGAAGAGGTCGGGCCAAACCCGGTCAACACTTACACGCGCGACGTGATTGGGAAGAGCGGCGACCGCACGACCGAGCAATTTCTCCAGAATCTCCCGATCGCGAATGCAAACGCGGTTCCGGTTTCGAATAACGAAAACGGCTCGAACACGGCGGTGGGCGCGGCCACCATCGCGCTGCGTGGGTTCGACTCGCGGGCGACTCTCATCCTCATCGACGGTCGCCGGGTTGCGCCGTACCCGACGGGCAATAATCCGGGCCCGATCAACGCCATGTTTGTCGATCT
>JBEEGX010000067.1:0-4253 GCA_041167105.1 Verrucomicrobiota bacterium | reverse complement strand
AATCGATCTCGACGAACGATTGCGCGAAAATCGGGAACGTCTGCGAAATATCGACCGGCCCGCTCGTATCGGGATTGAAATTATGAAATCCGCCACTCGTTAGCGTCGAGGGCACCGCCGTAAGATCGACATTCTGTCCTGGCAAACCAGCGCGCGCGGTCGCGTCCGCCACCGGATTGAACGTCGCCGTATATCCACCGCCTTGTTGATTACCAGCCGCAGAAAAATAGATCACTTTGTGTCCGTCTAACACCGTGCTGAAAGCGACATCATTCACCGCTTGCGCCACGATTCCGTCGGAGAAAAACGGCTCTTCCGAATAGATGATATCGTCGACCATGACATCGCATAGCGCGTCAGTTCGCAGTCGGCGGATGTTATTCGCGTAGGCAACCAAGTCCGGATATGCCGTCGCGAATGCCAGCTTCGCATTCGGCGCGATGTCGTGCACGATCTGCAACATCGCTCGACCTTCGTCGAACACGGGATCCCCGGGCGACGGAGTGTAATCTTCTACGACATTGACCGCCATACTATGTCCGAAAGGATTTCCCGGTCCGGGCAAATCGCCGCTCGCGACATCGTCCGACGCGTGATCCATCAATGGGTCGCCGTTCTCATCCAGCGTCGCCATGTCGAAACTGTCCGACAACACACCGATCGTTAGGCCGTTTCCCTTCAATCCCTGCGAGTTCAACGCATCCGCGTGCATAACGAAAAGACCGCTCGTGGTCGCCGCACCGATGTTTCGCCACGGCCGGCGTGCCAGCGCAACCGACAGCACACCATCCAACCGCGCAATCTCCGCGACCTTCGCCATCGGGACGTACGCGGAAACAGCGCCGTTGCGATAAGCCGCGTTTTCGGCCGCGATTTTAGCGCCAATGTTTTCCAATTGCGCTTTCACGTTGGCCAACGCATCGCCGCTTTTCAGGTGAACGACCACCAGCATACGTCTCTCGGCATCACGGATGCCGTTCGACGGCGATTCGCGCCGGACCCGGCCAGTCCCGCGCGAAGTGACTTTCGGCGTGATTCGCGCGACGCGTTGTCCATCTTCTGAAATGATCCGGCGCAAGCCGCCGTCGATATTTTCCGGGAGACTCTTATCCGCGGCGAAAGTGTTTTTCGCGGCGGCAGTGCAAAGGAGCAGGACAAGTAAAGATAATCTGTTCATAGAGACGGACGGGGATTAAACGAGCGCCGCGAGAATATCTGCTCGCCGCGGAAAAGCTAGCGCCGATTTCGTTACGCTTCGCGCAAGATCGACATCTCCCTTCCGCGCGATTGTCGATCTTACGGGAACAATCCGCGCGTCTTCTTCGCCTTCATCACGCGCTCGACGCCGATCGCCATCGCCGCAGTCCGATGCGAAATCTTGTGCTCCTTCGCACGCCGAATCACCTGCGTAAACGAATGCTCGAGAATGCGGAAAAGTTTGTCCGTCACTTCCGTTTCCGTCCAAAGAAAACTTTGCAATCCCTGCACCCATTCGAAATAGGAAACGATCACGCCGCCGGCGTTGCACAGAATGTCCGGAATCACGAACACCTCATCCCACCGTTGATCCAAAATCCGGTCCGCGCTCGGCGTGGTCGGGCCGTTCGCGCCTTCGGCTAAAATGCGGCACTGCAATTGGGCGGCATTGCGTTCCGTGATCACCCGGTCCACCGCCGCCGGCACGAGCACATCGCACTTCATCGTCAGCAACTCGTTAGGATCGACATGATCATCCTGCATGAACGCGCGCAGGTTTCCTTTCTTGATCGCGTGCTGTTCCGCCGCTTTCACGTCGATCCCTTTGGCACTGTAAATCGCCGCCGTGTGATCGCTTAGTCCGACAATTTTGAGGCCTGTCTTGAACGCCAGCGACAACGCTGCGACCGATCCCACATTTCCAAATCCCTGCACAATCGCGGTGCATTTCTCCGGATCGAGCTTGAGCATGTCCATCGCGCGCTCGACCAGATAAACAACACCGCGCCCGGTCGCTTCGCGTCGCCCTTCCGTGCCGCCGATCGATACCGGCTTGCCCGTGACGATTTCGCCCACTGAGTAACCCTGGTAAACCGAATACGTGTCCATGAACCACGCCATCACCTGTTCGTTAGTCCCCATGTCCGGACCCATGATGTCGGTGTACGGGCCGACAAACGGAATCATTTCCTGCATGTAACGACGCGAGACGTTTTCCAGTTCCGCTCGCGAAAGTTTCGGCGGATCGCACGCCACGCCGCCCTTCGCGCCGCCGTACGGCAAATTCGCCAGCGCACATTTCCAGCTCATCCACATCGCCAGCGCCGCCGTCTCGCCCATCGACAACGACGGCGCGAAGCGCGTTCCACCTTTGGTCGGGCCGAGCGTGAGATGATGTTGCACGCGATAACCTTGAAACGTGCGCGTGCTTCCGTCGTCCATGTGCACGGGCAGCGTCACGGCGATGGCGCGCTTCGGAAACATCAAGCGGTCGCGATCGTTCGTATCGATCTGCAAATAATCGGCGATGACCTGAAATTGATCGCAGGCCATGCGGAAAACGTCGTCGTCGTAAATGTGCATGCGAAGCGAGGGAATCCTTACTTGCTCGCGAATGTTTCGCGCGTCAACCCGCGGCCAGCCGTAAGATCGACAACTGCATTTCGCCGCCTAACGTTTTTACCTCGATGAAAATTGAAACCATCGCCGTCCACGCCGGACACGAGATCGATCCGACCACCGGCGCCATTGCCGCTCCCATTCACCTCTCCACCACGTTCGAACGCGACATCGATGGCGCTTACTCGCGCGGGTTTATGTACACGCGCAACGACAATCCAAATCGTCACGCGCTCGAGCAGGGAATCGCGGCGCTCGAAGGCGGCGCGGCGGCCGCGGCGTTCGGCAGCGGCACCGCGGCGGCCATGTCGATCTTGCAAACACTTTCGCCTAACGATCACGTTCTCGCGCATGTCGACGCTTACTACGGCATCACGCGATTGATCCGCGATTTGTTTGTGCGCTGGAAACTCGAAGTCGATTTCGTCGATATGAGCGATCTCGCCGCGATCAAAAAAGCGATGCGACCGAATACGAAAATCGTCTGGACCGAAACGCCGTCGAATCCGCTCTTGAAGATTGTCGATCTTGCGGCGGTCTCGGAGATGGCGCACGACGCCGGTGCGATTTGCGTTTGCGACAACACCTGGGCGCCGATCATTCAACGCCCGTTCGATCTCGGCGTGGACATCATCCTGCATTCGACCACTAAATATTTCGGCGGCCACTGCGATGTGCTCGGCGGAATTCTCGTCGGCAAGATCGACAACGACTTTTTCAAAGCCATTCGCGCGATTCAATACTCCGGCGGCGCGGTCCCCTCGCCTTTCGATTGCTGGCTCATCTTGCGCGGCATGCGCACAT
Organism: Verrucomicrobiota bacterium; assembly: GCA_041167105.1. Lineage (GTDB taxonomy): Bacteria > Verrucomicrobiota > Verrucomicrobiia > Chthoniobacterales > UBA10450 > JAJPGZ01. The sequence goes on along the minus strand of JBEEGX010000067.1, from coordinate 854 downwards.
TGCCGTGGCGAATGCGCGCGCATTGCGAGAACGCCGCGCGCGTGGCCGAGTATCTCGCGCAAGATCGACATGTTGAGCGCGTGCATTATCCCGGCCTAACAACTCATCCCGGCCACGACATCGCGAAAAAGCAGATGTCGATCTTCGGCGGAATGTTGTCGTTCGAAGTGAAAGGCGGCCGCGACGCAGCGATGGAAATCGCAAGCAAAACAAAGATCTTCACGCGCGCGACGAGCCTTGGTGGCGTCGAAAGCTTGATCGAGCACCGAGCGTCGATCGAAGGCCCGGGCACAACTTCGCCGGAAGGTTTACTGCGTTTGTCGATCGGCTTGGAAAACGCCGATGATTTGATCGACGACCTAGCGCAGGCGCTTCGCTAAAATTCCAACAACATCGCGGACCTCATTCAAGCGCAGCAAAAATGCGGCGCCGAAAAACGTCGTCGCGCCGACGGCAATCGTCACCAACAACGCGATTGATTTTTGCGCGAAGCGCAGTTGTTCCCACGAACCCAGCCACCAATGATTCCCCGCCCAACAAACCCCGGCGAGCAACGCGCTCGCGACGCAGATCTTTCCAAGCGCGATCAACATTTGCCGCGTCTCGAGCCGGCCGGTGTGTCGCCACATCAACACGTAGAGAAAAAGGAAATTAATCGTGGCGACCAGGCTGGTCGAGAAAGCCAGACCGCGATGGCCCCAACCGAGCCGGAAAGTGAAAAGCCAATTAAGGAAAAGATTTGTGCCGATCGCGAGAAAGCTCACCACCATTGGCGTGTTGCGTTTGCCGATGGCATAAAACGCCGGCGTCAAAACTTTGAGCGCCGAATACGCGATGAGACCGATCGCGTAAAA
>JBEEGX010000066.1:0-7552 GCA_041167105.1 Verrucomicrobiota bacterium | reverse complement strand
TGCCGAAACACGGAGGGGACATGACAGAAATGTTATTTTTACAGACTTGACGTATTTCATCCCGGCTGGTCAAACATACTTAGTCATTAAGTACAACCGCAGCTTTCCTTTATCTCTACAATATGAGTCTTATTCCCTCGTTTAGAAAATACGTCGCGCCTTACGTGCGCAGCGCGATAGCAGTGACGTTCGTCGTGAGTGCGACCGCACTGGCATTAGTCGCATCGAATCCGATGGTTGTTTCCAACGTCGCAAGGTCGACGAATAAACATACGCCCGACAAATTCCGGCGAGGTCCTGAAAACAGCGAGACCCGGCCAGGGCGTGATTTTGGCGACCGTGGGCCGGCCGCGGCGGCGGAAGAGGATTACGCGCATCGTGCATATCCCGCTAAAGATGTGCCGATGTCGGCGGCCGCAAATGCGCGGAAGGCTTGGACCAATTTTAAAACCAGGCAGGCGCTGCAACTCGCGAAGCAAAGTAAAGCGACCGGTTCTTCGAATAGTGCGGCAGCGGCAGCTGCTTCGCCGGGGGCTTGGTCGCTCTTCGGCCCGAGTGTCGCTAGTTTTCCGGATGTTCTAACTTTTAGCGGCGCGCCTTACATCACGTCGGGCCGCATCACTGCGCTAGCGATCGATCCGACTTGCAACGTAAGCACATGCCGAGTGTGGGCGGCGGCGGCAGGCGGCGGTGTGTGGCGCACACTCGATGCGCTCTCGAGCGCTCCGTCCTGGACGTTCGTCTCCGGTAGCTTCGCCACGAATGCAATCGGAACGCTTACTTACGATGCAGCTAATGGGACGTTGTACGCCGGCACGGGTGAACCGAATGCTTCGGCCGATTCGGAAGCGGGTTGGGGAATTTACAAGTCCACTAACGGTGGCGACACCTGGACGCAGATGAATGCGACAGTGGGACCGATCACGACGACTTCGCCGGGAACCGGCCCTAACGGAACTTACACGGGCAACGCGTTTGCTGGTCGTGCCATCAGCGCGATCGTTGTCGATCCAACGAATCAGAATCATCTTTATGTTTCGTCAGTGCGAGCCGTGCGCGGCGTCGCTTCTACTGGCGGCGCGACGTCGAACCCGACGACGCCGAGACCACCATTCGGTTTGTTCGAGTCCACGAATGGCGGCGCGACCTTTAACTTTATATGGGATGGCAGCGACGGCCCGACGTTTGATGGGACGAATCTCAAAGCAACCATCCGCGGAGTGAATCGCGTCGCGCTCGATCCCGGCTGGAACGGCACGACGAACAAGACCCTCTACGCAGGGGCATTTGGCGCGACGGGCGCGGCCGGAAGCGGTGGCGTATGGCGCTCGACGGACGGCGGCGCGACTTGGGGGCAGATCAAGAGCGCCAGAAATGCAGCAAATGCACAAGACCGCGCGGAGTTTGCGGTTACGTCACTCTCGGGCGGCAACCCCCGAATTTACGTCGGCGTCGGAAACGACTCCGAAGCAGCGGCGGATCTTGCGCACCTTTACCGGACGGATGACGCCCGTGCAGTCGCTCCGACCTTTACTGATCTGACCGCGGCGGAGAGTCCCACCGGCACGCAAGACGGACAGTCGCTCGGTTATTGCGGCGATCCCGCGGTCGGCGCGCAATGTTGGTACGATAACGTCGTCTATTCTCCGCCGGGCAAACCCGATGTTGTGTACTTGGGCGGATCTTACAACTACAGCCGCTACGGACTTAGAAACAACGGTCGTGCATTCTTACGCTCGACCGACGCGGGCACTAGTTTCACCGACATGACGTGGGACACAACGGCGAACGCGACGCCGCCTGAGACGTGTTGCCAGCCCGATCCGACTGCGCCGAATGGCATGCATCCGGATAGTCATGCCATGGTAGAAATTCCCGGCACCGACAAAGCGATCTTCGGGTCCGATGGCGGTTTGATGCGGTCCAGCGGTGCTTTTGCCGATATTAGCGGCCAATGCGCAAGTCGCGGTCTCGGGGCGGCCAGTTTGGCTATTTGCCAGCAGTTGCTAAAAGCGGTGCCCACGAGTCTGACAGGTATCAACGCCGGTCTTTCGACGTTGCAATTTCAGAGTCTGTCGGTCGCGGGCGATAATTCTTCGCACCTCCAAGGCGGCACGCAGGACAATGGCACCTTTGAGACATATGGCTCAACCGTTCTCTGGCCGCAAATTATCTACGGCGACGGCGGTCAATCCGGGTTCAATGTCAGCAATTCCATCTTAAGATTCAATTCGTTTACCTCGAACTTTCACGATGTGAACTTCCAGAACGGCGATCCGACGAAGTGGGTCATCGCCAGTGGACCAATCGCAGCCAGTGGCGAATCCGCGCTATTTTATTCGCCGATCATTGCCGATCCGAACCCGGCGCGTGCTGGAACAATTTTTCAAGGCTCGAAGAGTGTCTGGCGAACGCAAGACTGGGCCGGAGATCAGGCGACTCTCGAAGCGAATTGTCCGGAATTTTTTCATTCCGGAGCTGATCCAGCCTGCGGCGACTTTATCGCGCTCGGCCCGACCGGCGCGACGAATCTCACCGTCAGCGCGGCAGATTATCGCGGAACGACTCGCTCAGGCGGGAGTATATCCTTTATCGCACGCACTCCCGGCGACACCGGCACGATATGGGTGGCCACATCGACTGGCCGTGTTTTCATTTCCAGCAATGCGGACGACGCCGCCGGCAGCCCCGCCGGCGCGAACGTGACTTACACGCGTCTCGACACACTTGCCGTGAACAGTCCCGGGCGGTTCGTTACATCGATCTATGTCGATCCTGCGAACGCCAATCACGCGTGGATCTCCTACTCCGGTTACGCGTTCAACACGCCATCCACGCCAGGGCACATTTTCTCCGTCGTTTACAATCCAAGCGGCGCCACTGCGACTTGGGGAAATATCGACGGCGCCGGCTTCACCATTTTCCCGGATTTTCCGGCTACGGCAGTCGTGGCGGATAACAATGGTGACGTCTACGCCGCAAACGATTGGGGTGTGCTTCGTTTACCCAATGGCTCGGCTGCTTGGGAAGTGGCAGGCACAGGTTTGCCGCAGGTCGAAGTCTCTGGCCTAACGATTGTGCCGGGCGCGCGGAAACTCTACGCCGCAACGCACGGCCGCAGCGCCTGGCAGTTGGCTCTCCCGGTCAATCTCCTCAGCGCCTCTTCCCGTTTAACACATCCTGGCGCAGGCACCTTCGACGTCGATCTGCCCCTGGCCGGCCCTCTCGGAGTCGAATGTCGCAACGGATCCGGCAACTACCTCATCGTTCTCCACTTCAACAGCGCTCTTGCTGGTGGGAACGCGTCAGTCACCGGACATAATCCGGCCGGCGGCACCGGCAGTGTCAGCAGTGTCACCATCAGCGGCTCGGATCTGCTCGTGAATCTTACCGGCGTCTCGGATGATCAAATTCTCACCCTCACCGCCACCAACGTTACCGACGCTAATGGAACTACGCTTCCGTCGGCGGCGGTGAACATCGGATTCGCTATCGGCGACACTACCGGCGATAAGACGGTGAACTCCGCCGACATCGCGCAGACGAAATCGCAATCGGGAACGCTCGTCGGTCCGACGAACTTCCGCGAAGACGTGACCCTCGACGGTAACATCAATAGCTCCGACGTGGGATTGGTGAAATCAAGGTCGGGCACCGGATTGCCCTAACTCTCGCTGCGGTCATAGCCGCATTCTATTCTCGAACGGGCCAGCAGCGATGCTGGCCCGTTTTGTTTCTACCATGTCGATCTTGCACCTTGTCGATCTTGCGCGATAGTCGTGCTCCTCACGCACGCCGCGTGAGTCCCTCCGATGGATAAAATTCGTAACATCGCCATTATTGCGCACGTCGATCACGGCAAGACCACCCTTGTCGATCAACTGCTGCGGCAATCCGGCACCTTCCGCTCCAATCAAAAGACGGAAGAGCGCATGATGGATTCGATGGATCTCGAGCGCGAAAAGGGAATCACCATTCGCGCGAAGAACGCCGCCTTTCAGTGGAATGGTTACCGCGTCAACATCGTCGACACGCCCGGTCACGCTGATTTCGGCGGCGAAGTCGAACGCATCATGAAAATGGTGGACGGCGTTTTGCTCGTGGTCGACGCGCACGACGGGCCCCAGGCGCAGACGCGTTTCGTTTTGCGCAAAGCGCTCGAAAATCGCGTCAAGCCCATCGTCGTCATTAACAAGATCGACAGAGAGAATGCCGAGCCGCACGCCGTGCTCGATAAAATTTTCGACCTCTTTGTCGAGCTACATGCCAACGACGAACAACTGGACTTTCCGATTATCTACGCGAGCGCGCGCGATGGCGTCGCGATTCGCGAACTGAAAGACGACAAGATCGACATGACGCCTTTGTTCGATGCGATCGTTCGTTATGTGCCGCCGCCGCAAGTTTTGTCCGAACCGTTTTTCCAAATGCTGGTCTCGAATCTCCACTACAGCGATTACATCGGCCGCATCGCGCTCGGACGCATCGTGAGCGGTCAGGTTAACGTCGGCGATTCCATTGTTTGCATTCATCGAGACGGCAAACGCGAGCGCGCCAACGTCACCGCGCTCTTCACTTATTCCGGTTTGGAGCAGGTCGAAGTGCAACACGCCGACGCCGGCGATATCATTGGCCTAAGCGGTTTCGAAGATGTGTTCATTGGCGAAACGTTGACCGATTCTGAGGAGCGCACGCCGCTGCAGTTCGTCGATATCGATCCGCCGACCATTCGCATGCGCATCGTGGTCAACGATTCGCCGCTCGCCGGACGCGAAGGAAAATTCGTGACCGCGCGTCATGTGCGCGACCGACTCATCCGCGAAACGCGCGGCAATGTTTCGCTTCAGGTCAACGACACTGACGCGGCGGGCGCATTTGAGATTAATGCGCGCGGCGAAATGCAGATCGCCATTTTGGTCGAGCAAATGCGACGCGAAGGATTCGAGGTCATGATCTCGCGACCGGAAGTGATCTTCCATCGCGACGATGCCGGCAATGTGATCGAGCCGCTCGAAAATCTTTATGTCGATCTTCCGGACGAAAACCTGGGCGATGTCATGCAAGCGATCGCCGACCGCAAAGGTCAGGTGGAAAACATTCAGCATCACGGAAATCGCGTTGCGGTTGAGGCGGTAATTCCGACGCGTGGACTTATCGGATTTGAGACAATGCTAGTGAACACGACGCGCGGCGAGGGCGTGATGAGTCATCTCTTTCGCGAGTACGCGCCGTTCAAAGGCGAGATCGCCGGCCGCAATCGCGGCGTGATGGTGTCGATGGAAAATGGAACGACGACCCCGTATGCGCTCAACAGCATTCAAGAACGCGGACGATTGTTCGTCGGTCCGCAGGAGATTGTGTATGAAGGCATGATCGTCGGCGAAAACGCGCGGCCGGAAGACTTACCGGTCAATCCCTGCAAAGCGAAACAGCTAAACAATTTTCGGTCGCAAGGTGAGGGCAAAGGGATTCAGCTCGAGGCGCCGGTGCGCATGACACTGGAGCGCGCCATCGAGTACATTGACGTGGATGAATACGTGGAAGCGACGCCGAAGTCGCTGCGGTTGCGCAAACGCATTCTCGAGGCGAATGCGCGCAAACGCGCCGCCAATTCCGCGGCCGCGTAAGATCGACATCTTCATTCACACATGTCCGGACACAGCAAATGGTCGAAAGTAAAACGCTTCAAAGGCGCGATCGATCAGAAGCGCGGGGCGATCTTCAGCAAGCTGGCCAAAGAAATTTCGATCGCCGCGAAAACCGGTGGCGGCGATCCGAACGCGAACGCGCGTTTGCGTAGCGCCATTCAAACCGCGCGCGGGCAAAGTATGCCTAACGATAACATCGAGCGTGCAATCAAGCGTGGCACGGGCGAAGGCACCGACGCGCAAAACTTCGACGAGATTGTTTACGAAGGTTACGCACCCGGCGGCGTCGCCGTCATTGTCGAAGCCGCGACCGACAATCGCAATCGCACCGCCGCCGAAGTCCGCAGCATTTTCACGAAGAATCACGGCAACCTCGCGACCAGCGGCAGTGTTTCATACATGTTTCACAAGAAGGGGCAGATCACCGTGGCGCGCGATTCGATTGAGGAAGACCGGCTGTTGGAAGTGGCCCTGGAGGCTGGAGCCGAAGAGTTGACAAATGAGGAGGAACAGTATGTTATCACCACTGCTCACGATCAGCTCTACGCCGTAGCTGATGCGCTCAAACAAGCCGGTGTCACCACCGATGGGCAGAAGTTTACGTTTATCCCCGATACGACCGTACCGATTGCTGATGAAAGCGTCGCTAAACAGGTGCTGCAGTTGTGCGACGCGCTGGAAGAAGATGATGACGTCCAGAACGTCTACTCGAACATAGAAATCCCTGACGAAGTGCTGGCCAAGTTGCCGGCCTGAAAATTTTAAATCCGCCGCGACGAATGCGGCAACGCGCTCCGTAAAGCGCGAAGTCTGTTTTGTTATGACTGAAGAAAACGAGAACCAGCCTCCACCGCTGGAAACTACTGCGGGCTCCGCTCCGCCGACTGACCAACCCCGCCGCCGCGGACGACGGCGATACGGCCGCGGCCGCCGCTTTTACGATCGCGGACCGCGCGACGAAAACTCTTTCAACGACTCGAATAACGCGAACTCCGACGTCGCAGTGGAAGGGCAAGATCGACAATCAACAGTCGAAGGCGAAGCCGGAGGCGGGGAAGATCAAACACCGCGGGAACCGGAATACGGCGAAGGCATCGTCGAGATTTCGGGCAAAGGATTTGGTTTCCTGCGCGATCCGAAACGTAATTTCGTCCAGACACCGCAGGATATTTTCGTCACACCGGAACTCGTCCGCCGTTTCAATTTGCGCGACGGCATGTGGATTTATGGCGAAACGCGCCGCGGCAATCGCGGCCCGCAGTTAATCAAGCTCCAGCAGATCAACGGCGAAGATCCCGAGAAATATCAGAGCCTGCGCCCGTTCGAAGAGCTCACTACGATCAATCCGAACAAGCGCATCAAACTCGAGACCGTGCCGGACCGTTATACGACGCGCATCATGGATTTGATGACGCCGCTCGGCATGGGCCAGCGCGGTCTGATTGTCGCTCCTCCGCGGACCGGTAAAACGACGTTGCTCCATCACATCGCCGACGCGGTCGTAAAAAATCATCCCGAGATGAAGTTGATCATTCTTCTTGTCGATGAACGGCCGGAAGAAGTGACCGATTTCAAACGTTCGCATCCGAAAGCGGAGATCATCGCCAGCTCGAACGACAGCGACATTAAAAGTCACACGCGCCTCGCGCAGCTCGCCATCGAGCGTTCCAAACGCATGGTCGAAGCCGGCGAGAATGTTTTCATTCTGCTCGACTCGATCACGCGCACGGCCCGTGCGTTTAACAACGCGATGGGCGGTGGCGGTCGCACCATGAGCGGCGGCATCGATGCGCGCGCCATGGAAATTCCGCGAAAGATTTTCGCGGCTGCACGCAACACCGAAGAAGCCGGCAGCCTAACGATCGTCGCGACTGCGCTGATCGAAACCGGCAGCCGCATGGACG
>JBEEGX010000065.1:0-9072 GCA_041167105.1 Verrucomicrobiota bacterium | reverse complement strand
CCGCCGCCGGAGCGGTGGCTGAGCTTTGTCACGTTAGGCGTAATCGCCTCGCATGGATATCACTGATGCCAAATCTGATCGGATCGAGCTCGCGATGGAGCGCTTTTTCCAGCGCACTGACTCCATTTCGCTCGGTCGCGTTGGTATCGCCATTTGGCCTGACGGGCACTTGGAGGTTTCCGTGGCTTCAGAGTGGTTGCCCGAGAACGTCACGGAACAGACCGCACGCGCTGATTTCGCGCATGCTCAGCAAATGTCCGAACATATTTTGACACAGCTTGGCCCCGAGTTTCGTAGGCGGGTCGCGGAGCTGCCGCGGCGCTATTCCCTAATCGATGACTACGGCAACGGTTCGGTCGCCTTAGGGTATCTCGATGGCGACACGGTAGTCTGGGCACCTGGATTTGCCGTCACCCAATGAACACCAAACGCCTAACCAATCGCTGGAGCCAACCGCTGGCCGCTGTGTTGACCAGATTTGATTTTATGAAACAGTTTTCGATGTTTGCCACGCTCGTCTCCGCCAGCGGTGGCTCAGCTCCGTCTCGTTAGGTCGGTACACACGGCAACCAAAGCAGCCGCTGATCGCGGATTCGATTTCAAGTCCGGGCTCAGCTTCTCGTTGTCGTTAGTCACTTAATCTCCGTACGCTTCAACACACGGGCCACCCACATCCAGTGCTCGTCCTCGGCGCAACCTCATCCCGCCGCAGCGAGATTTCGAACGCGAGTAAGAAGCGCGACTGAGCGCGCCCTAGTCCAATATAGCGCCGACCTAATCGACCTTCATCCGTCGTTGCTGCTGCTCCGATACCTTGCGCAATGTCGGCCCTCTGCTAGATACAGCATTCTTGTTCCCGATGGCCTCCCGATTCTTTGCCCCCGGCATTTTCGCGCTGAGCTTTGCTCTCACCGCCATCGCGCAAACGCCGCCGGGGGACGCGCCGCAACCGAAGGCGCCGGCCGAGCCGCACATCACCTTCAGTTACATTCACGTCGATGGTCCTTACATCGCGATGACATTCGATGACGGGCCGAGCGAAAAATTAACGCCGAAGCTGCTCGATCTTTTAGCAAAGCATCACATGAAGGCGACGTTCTTTGTTCTCGGCGAAAACGTGGCGGAGCATCCGGACATCGTCACGCGCGCGGCGAAGGAAGGTCATGAAATCGGCAACCACAGTTGGTCGCACCCGAATTTTGCCAAGCTCTCGGACGAGAGCATTCGCAGCCAATTGCGCCGGACCGATGACGCAATCAAGAGCGCGATCGGCAAATCGCCGACCCTGTTTCGGCCGCCCTACGGATCGATCAGCCCGCGGCAGAAACGTTGGATTCACGATGAGTTCGGTTACGAAATCGCGATGTGGGATGTCGATCCGTACGATTGGAAACGGCCGGGACCGACGGTGGTGACCAATCGCATCGTGAAACTGACGCGGGCGGGATCGGTCGTGTTATCGCACGACATTCATCCGGGGACGATCGACGCCATGCCAGCGACGTTCGATGAATTGGAGGCGAAGGGTTTCAAATTCGTGACCATGTCGGAATTGATTTCGATGGAGACGCCGGAACCGCCGAAGCCGGTAAGATCGACAAGTGTAAGATCGACATCTTCTCCGCCGGCTGAGTCGAACAATTAGTCAGGCGCATGCTCGCAGATCGCTATCTGCAATTGCGCAGCGATGTCGAAAGCGCGCTGGCCAGTTTGCTCAAGCTCGCGACCGAGCTGCGTCGGCCTAACGAAACCCTCGATGTCATTCACGGTTTGCTCGGCGACATTCGCGAGCCGCTCCTCTTCGTCGTCATCGGCGAAGTGAAATCGGGAAAATCTTCGCTGCTCAACGCGCTCTTCGGCCAGGAATTCGCCAAGGTCGATGTGCTCCCGGCGACGGACAAGATCTACATCTTCCGTTACGGCGCGGAAGAGAAACATGTCGATCTTTCACCGCACGTGGCCGAGCGCTACCTGCCCATCGCGTTCCTGCGCGACTTCAACGTCGTCGATACGCCCGGCACGAACACGATCGTAGCCGAGCATCACACCATCACGGAAAACTTCGTCCCGCGCGCCGACGTCGTCCTCTTCGTTTTTTCGGTCGCAAATCCGTGGACGCAATCGGCCTGGGATTTTCTCAAGGTCGTGCAGAAGGAATGGCTCAAGAACGTCATCTTCGTATTGCAACAATCCGATCTGCGCGAGCCGCGCGAGCTGGAGATCATTCATCGCCATTTGCAGGACACCGCCATGCAGCAGCTCGGATTTGTGCCGCCGATCTTCACCGTCTCCGCGCGCAAAGCGTTGCGCGCGCGCACGAGCGCCGCGCCTAACGAGGAGTTATTGCGCGAAAGCCAGGTCGAGGCGCTGGAGGAGCAGATTAATCTCGCGGTTAACGAATCGTCGGCGCGCATTTTGAAGTTGCGTTCGGCCCGCCAGACCGGCGCCGTGATTCTCGACAAAATAATGGAGGAAATGCGCGCGTCGATCGAAGTGATTGCGCGTGATGAAGCGCGCTTGACGCGGGTGGAGCAGTTTTTGCAGGCGCGCAAAGAGCAAACGCTGCGGCAGGTGAGCGGATTCGTGCGCGGCGTGGAAGGCGCATGTCGATCTTGCGCGGAGCAGGGGAAGGCGATGGTGGAAACGGAATTTTCCTTATGGCGCATTTGGAAGTTGATGCTGACGCGGCGGCACTCGACGCGCGATTTGCAGATGCAGATCGAAATGAAATTGCGGCAAAGCATCGAGCCCGAGGTCGAACACGCCGTGCAATTGCTCGAGACCGATCTACGCACGCTCTGGCCGCAAGTGCAGGACCTGCTCGAGACGCATCTGCGCCGCGCGGAGTTGCGCGATCAGATTCGCAAAGCGCCGCCCGATTTCGCGCGCGAGCGGCGCGAGCTCATGCAAACGGTGCACCTCGCGCTGGTCGAGCACATCGCCGGCAAATCGATCGAGGACCAGATCGGCAATTTGTTAGGCGAAACTTCGACGCGCCTGCGTTTGCCGGCCGGCATGGCGGCCGTGGGCGGCATTGCGACGTTCATTGCGGCGATGAGCAGCGCGGCGGTGGCCGATGTCACCGGCATTCTCGCCGCGACCGCGGCCGCAGCCGGTGCGTTCGTGGCCGCGCGCCAGCGCAAAAAGATATTGTCGATCTACCAGGAGCAAATGAGAGAAAAGTGCGTCGAGCTGGTGCAAGCGGTCGAGAAGCAACTGCAACGCGCGGTCGATCTGTTCTATCAGGAAATCACGAATGCGTTTCAGCCGCTGGCCGCATTTTGCCTCGCGCAACGCCGCATGCATGAGCCGTTGCTCGAGCGCGCGAATGAACTACAGACGCGTTTGGATGCTTTGCGGTCCGCGCTTGGCCGCGACTAGCGCGCTTTATTTCTTCGTCGTCGAAGTCTGCTTCGCTACGTTCTGTTCGCGATTGCGTTGCGCCAGGACGAAATGATTGTTGTCGCCGTAACTGCGCCACGGGCCGGGCGGCACATCGCGCACTTCGACAAATTGCCAATCGGTCACGTCGGTCGGCGCGAGGCCAAGATAATCGCGCACGGCCGGTGAAACATCGAGACCGGCGCCATTATTCAGGTTCGGCTTCGGCTTTTCGTTTTGGAAAACGTATTGGAAATGGTCGGTGCGAAACGGGCCGCAGTCTTCCCATTGCGCGTAGCAAACACGGTTGCCTTTGCGGATCGAGATCCAGCGATCTTTGCACACGGAATGTCCCGGCTCGGTGTAAGCGGATTTGAACCACGGAATCACCAATGGCGCTTCCGGTTTGAACTGGCCATGCGTCACGTCGTTGTAGGGAAGTGCGCAATAAAATGGATTTTGCCGCGGCGTGAAGCTGACCGGGATGTAATTCTTTCGCGAGGACGTATCCGGATTATCGAAGCCGCCGTAATTCGCCTGCCAATTCAGGTCCCATGAACTTTTGTGATTCGGCACCGGATTGTTTCCCGCGGCGTCTTCGCCGATCCAAAATACCGTCGTCACGATATTGCTCTTCCACGGGAATCGCGTTGTCACCGGGCGCGATGAAGTCGGGATGAACACCTGCGGCTCGACTTTGAGCAACGCCGATTCGCGCAGCTTCATCGCGTATTTCGCGAAGTCGCCGCTGCTCTCGTAAGGCGATTGCGCGAAGGCGCACGTGGCGCCGGCTGCGAAGGTTACGAAGGCGAATATGCTTCTCATCGGGCGAATGGCCGGCCTGTTTGTAGCCGATTTTTTACCCTCAGGCAAGGCCTTTCCCTATGGAAAAACCAGTGCCCTCGGCGGTTATGATTAAAGCAGCAAGCAGGCCAGATTTATGTCCGGCTCAGCAATGTCTCGCGCCGAAAATGCGCCTCGTCCCGCTCCGGATGGTCGAGGGTGAAATGCAATCCGCGGCTCTCCTTGCGCGTGAGCGCTGAATCGACAATCAACGCCGCCACCGTCGCGAGATTTCGCAGCTCGAGCAGATCGACCGACACCTTGAAGTTCCAATAAAACTCGCGGATCTCGCGCTGAAGATTGCGCAATCGCGCCGCTGCGCGCTGGAGCCGCTTGTCCGTGCGCACGATGCCGACGTAATCCCACATGAGCCGCCGGATTTCGTCCCAGTTGTGATAAATCACGACCAGCTCATCCAGGTTCTGAACGTCGCCCGCTTCCCATTCCGGTAACGAGATCGCGCGCGGCTTTTGCGAAGATCGACATCGTACTGCCAGCTCGGCCGCGCCATGCGCCACGACCAAACCTTCGAGAAGCGAATTACTCGCCAGGCGATTCGCCCCGTGCAATCCGGTGCAGCCCACTTCGCCGATCGCATACAGCCCCGGCAAATTCGTTGCGCCGTTCACATCGGTCTTGATCCCGCCGCATTGATAATGCGCCGCCGGCACCACCGGGATAGGCTGCTTCGACATGTCGATCCCGAACCGCAAACACGTCTCGTAAATTTTCGGAAATCGCTCGCGCAAAAATTCTGGCGGCTGATGCGTGATGTCGAGAAACGCGCACGACGCTCCCGATTTCTTGATCTCGGCATCGATCGCGCGCGCAACGATGTCCCGCGGCGCGAGCGAACCGCGCGGGTCGTAGCGCTTCATGAAATTTTCGCCGCGATTATTGCGCAGCACCCCGCCTTCACCGCGCACCGCTTCGGATATCAAAAATGATTTCGCTTTCGGATGAAACAGACAGGTCGGATGAAACTGGATGAACTCCATGTTTGAGATCGTTGCGCCCGCGCGCCACGCCATTGCCACGCCGTCGCCGGTCGCGATGTCGGGATTCGTTGTGTAGAGATAAACTTTGCCGCAACCGCCGGTCGCGAGCACAACGTGATCCGAGCGGATCGTCTCGACCTCGCCGCTGATTTCATCGAGCACATAGGCGCCGACGCAGCGATCTTCCGCCGCAAAACCGAGCTTGCCCGCGGTGATGAGGTCCACCGCCATGTGGTTCTCCATAAGATCGACATGTGATTGTCGGCCGAGTTCGCGCAGCAACACTTTCTCGATCTCTTTGCCCGTCACGTCCTGCACGTGCAGCACCCGCCGTTTCGAATGTCCACCTTCGCGGCCGAGATCGAGCTCGCGATGGCCAGAAACTGCGCGCTCATCGAAATGCAATCCGAGCTCCATCAATTCGCGAATCCGCGCCGGCCCTTCGGTCACGATTTGCCTGACGACCCCTTCGTCGCACAATCCCGCGCCCGCTTCCAGCGTGTCGCGCACATGCAACTGGAAGGAATCCTCATCGCTCGTCACGCACGCCACGCCGCCTTGCGCCCACGCCGTGTTCGTGTCCGCGCCTTTGCGCTTCGTGATGACCGCGACCGATCCATGCTGCGCCGTTTTCAGCGCAAACGTCAGCCCGGCAATTCCGCTGCCGATGACAACGAAATCGTATTCCTTCACGGTAAGCGAATGTTGTCGATCAAACGTGTCTTGCCAAAGAACACCGCTGCCGCGATCAGCGAATTCGGCTTTACCGATTCGATCGGCTGCAACGTTTCGGCATCGACAAGATCGACATAATCGATTCGCGCGAGCGGCGCTTCGCTGATGATCTTCCGCGCAAGATCGACATCTTTCTTCTGCGCGGCTGCAAGCAGAGCTTTGCGAATTACGGGCGCCTGCTTCCGTTCGTCTTCATTTAAGTAGCGATTGCGTGAACTAAAAGCGAGTCCGTCATCTTCCCGCACCGTCGGGACAGCGACGATGTCGATCTTGTAGCTCAAGTCGCGCACCATGCGGCGAATGATGGCGAGCTGCTGAAAATCTTTTTCGCCGAACACCGCCGCGTCCGGTTGAAGAATGTTGAACAACTTCGCCACGACCGTGCAGACGCCGCGAAAATGTCCGGGGCGCGATTTTCCCTCTAGCATTTGCGACAGCGCCATCTCGTCCACAAATGTCGAGCGGTCGTCCAAATACATCTCGTTAGGCTCCGGCCGGAATAAAAGATCGACATCGTACTTTCGGCAGAACTCTTCGTCCTCTTTCTCCGGACGCGGGTAACGTTCGAAATCGCTCCCCGGTTCGAACTGGAGCGGATTCACAAAAATACTCACGATGACTTCGTCGCCATGCTCGCGCGCGACGCCCATCAATTCGCCATGCGCGCGATGTAATGCACCCATCGTCGGCACAAGCACGCGCCGCGATTTCTTCGGCGGCACGTCAGCAACGGTGGTAACGATTTTCATTTGGGCCAGATCGCCTGTCGCGCGAAGCGAAACTTCTTGTGATGAAAATTCGTCCAACCGGCGCGTCGCGCCAACACCTCGAATTCTTGAAACGAAAATGCGCGGGCGGCCGAAACGCGCCCGTCGTATTTCGTCATCGGATCGCGAAAGATGAACGCGGTCAGAAGATAAACGCCCACGCTCGCGAGTAGACCGCGCCGAAGATCGGAGACGAGAACAAACTTGCGCGACAAATCGGGGCAACGCCGCAGCACGCGCACCGCGTCTTCTTCGCTGAAATGGTGCAGCACGAGCGAACACAACACGATGTCGAACTGTTTACCAGGTTGCCAAGCAAGTATGTCGGCCTCGACGAAAGTGATCTCGGGATAACTCGCGCTCAATTTCCGCGCGATCTCGACTGTCGCCGCGTTTTGATCGAGAGCGACGATGTCGATCTTAGCGCCAACTTTGCGGGCGTGATCGACGATGAGCCGAGGAATATCGCCTGAGGCCGTGGCAAGATCGACAATACGCATTTGATCGCCGGGTTTGATCCAGCGCTCGATGAATCGCGAAATGAGCGCGTGACTTCCGAACCAGCGATTGAGCTCGCGCAGATTTTGCAGATCGCTTTCCAGTTCGGCCGAGACCGGTTGCGCCCGGTCCATCAGTTCCGGCGTCGCCGCATCGAATCGCCGCTTCAAGTTTCCTAACTAATCGGCGAGGAACTTCTGCCACTCGGCCGGAAGCGGTGCGGTTTCGATCTCGCTCGCGATTCGTCCTTCGAATTCCGGCTTAAACGAAACGCTCGTGCCATAAACCATGAGGACGTCTTCCGCGTTCTCGGCCCGAATGGCGTGGGCGACACCCGGTGGCACGACGACGCCGACGTTGTTAGGCCCGCGATGGTTATCGCCATCGATGAAGAAACGCATCGTGCGCGGCGGCAATCCGGCGCGCACGTCGCGCAGAATCATTTCGGCCGTGCCCTGAATGAAAAACATCACGTCCCATTGCTCGCGATCGTACGGGCGAAGCGCGTAGTTCTCCGCTTGATCGACATATAACTTTCGAAACCATTTCGCCGCATCTTCGCCGGTCGGCACATGCGGCGGATGAATGTGAAAACCTTTGGCCGTGCGCGCGAACATGCGCGCAGCCGACCATTGCACCGGCCATAGTTTGATTTCCGCCAGAACGCCCTCGTCGCGTCTAACGAACTCGCCAAATAATCCGCGATGATGCTGTCGATGAATCTGACGCGGGAAAATTTCGACGCCGGGAATCCAAACATCGGTGTCGCCACGCTTGTCCAACAACTCCGCCGCCTCCACGCCCACATTCGCGACGCGTTGCGCGAGGCTGCCCGGTTCGTAGTTGCGGGAGCTCAAGGATTTCTGCGCATCAGCGCTCAACCCCTGCCAAAGATTTTTCGCGTTGCTCATTATCGATCGTGTTCGGCGCCACATTATATTAATTGAAGCGCGGCGCAGCCAAATTTACGCTGCGCCGTCTCCCACCGCCGCATGCGCGAAATTTTTGTTTACGTTTTGTATCGCGCCGGTGTCGCCCTCATCAGCGCGCTGCCGATCGCATTTCTCTTTCGCATGGGCGAATCGCTTGGCCTGCTCGCGTGGATTATTCTTCCACAATATCGGACGCTCGCGCGACGCAATGCGACCATTGCTTTCGGCGCCGAAAAATCTGCGGGCGAAATTCGCCAGCTCGTTCGGCAACATTTCCAGCGTCTCGGCGCGAATCTGTTGTGCGGGATCAAGGCCGCGCTCATGCCGCTCGAACAACTGCATGAGCGCATCAAGATCGATAATCTCGATGTGATGGATCGACATCCGCGCGAAAAACGCGGCGTCGTGGTGATCTTGAGTCATCTCGGAAATTGGGAATTGATGACGCAGGTGATGCCGAAGTTCATCGGCCACGCGCGCAATGGCACCGTTTACCAGCGACTGCGCAATCGCCGCATCGACGCGCATGTGCAAAAACTTCGCGGACGCGCCGGGGTCGAGCTGTTCGAGCGCGCGGAAGGCTTTGATGAAGCGATTGCATTGCTGCGCGGCGGCGGCGTCATGGGAATTTTGAGCGACCAGCACGCCGGCGATCAAGGTTTATGGACGCCGCTTTTCAACAAACTCGCATCGACAACACCATTACCGTCGCTCCTCGCGAAACGCACCGGCGCAGCGCTGGTCAGCGCCGCGGTTTACACCGATGGCGTTGCGCGTTGGCGAATCCAGGTCGAGCCGGTCGGCGATCCGCCTAACGAGACCGTTGAAGCGTTAACGGCGAGCGGCAACGAGGTGATCGCGACGCAGGTTCGCCGCGCGCCCGAAGATTGGTTCTGGGTGCACAATCGCTGGAAAACT
>JBEEGX010000064.1:0-5420 GCA_041167105.1 Verrucomicrobiota bacterium | reverse complement strand
TCTCGGCGGGGTCGGCCTTGACGATGCGCTGAATCGCGGCGCTGGTCCTGGCCAGCTCGTAGTAATGGCGCGTGATCTTCACGGGCATCCGGGCTTCAACGTCACGATCGGTGCCCTTGAGCGCTTTGAGCCTTGTCACCTCGTCTTGGGAATAGAAGCTCAGCATGTCCGCCGGCGCCTTCTCGTTGAAGAAGGGGGCAAGCCCACTGATGATTTCCCGCTCATAGCGGCCTTCTTCGACGCTCTCGAGAAACTTCTGCTCGCGTGCGGTGGGGACGTAGGGTTGTGGCTGTGTCATTGTTCGGGCTCCATTGCGGGGAAAGAATTAATGTCTATCGGTCAGTTCCTGCTTCGGCGCTGTACTATACTATATATAGATCGTCCCATTTCTACCCCGAATCCCATCCTACAAAAGCATTTTGTGGGCGAAGGTCGATCGTGCGTCATTTGGAGAATTTGCAGCGCAAGGGCGGTTTCAAAGGATTTAATCAGCACGCGGTTAGTCTGATTATCGCAGAGACCGATCCGCGGAAGCAGGCCGCCGCGCGCGCGTCATCCTGAGGATGGAGGGCGCCGCGCTGCCGGCGCTCAAATTAAGGACACGACGGCGCGTGTCCCTCCAAGTCGGGATGACAGATTGTGCGGAGCAGTTAGATTAATCTTCAACTCAATAACTTTTTCCTATGAACGAAGTTTACATTCTCGGCGGCGGACGAACCGATTTTAAGCGCAATCTGAAGAAGGAAGGTAAGGCGCTGCGCCATCTCATTATCGAATCGGGCAAGAAAGCGCTGGAGGATTCGAAGATTGATCCGGCGGAAATTCAAGCGGCGGCGGTCGGAAATTTTAACGGCGGACAGTTCACGAAGCAGCTTCATCTCGGCGCGTTCGTGCCGGAGATCGATCCGAAATTGCACGGTATTCCGACGATGCACACGGAAGCGGCGTGCGCGTCCGGCGCGCTCTCGGTCTTGTTAGGCGCGCAATGGATCATGGGCGGCTTTTACGACGCGGTGCTCGTGGTCGGCGCGGAACAGCAGAAGACGATGCCGTCGATCGAAGGCGCGGAAGCGCTCGGCGCCGCGGCCGATTATCACAACGAGAAACCCGAATACGGCGACTTCATGTTCCCGAAATTGTTCGGACGCATCGCGCAAATTTACATCGACAAGTACGGTGCGAGCGAACAGGACCTGGCGGCAGTGGCGTGGAAAAATTATGCGCACGCGAAATTGAATCCGATGGCGCAGATGCGCGATGCCGATCTCACACTCGATTGCGCATCGCAAGTCTCGGACAAAAATCCGAGCGTTGCGCCGCCGCTGAAAGTTTCCGATTGTTCGCAGATCACCGACGGAGGCGCCGCGCTCGTGCTCGTGTCGGGCAAATACATGGACCGCATCGGCCGCGACAAATCGAAAACGCCGCGCCTGCACGGATTTGGTCACACGACCGATTACCTGGCGCTCGATAAAAAAGACTCGCCGGTTTTTTCGACGGCGCGTAAAGCGGCCCAGCAGGTTTTCTCGATGGCGAATCTCACGCCGCGCGACATGAACGGCGTGGAAGTGCACGATTGTTTCTCGATAACCGAGATGATCGTCTACGAAATTCTCGGGCTGGCCGAAAACGGTAAGGGCGCCGAGCTGGCGAAGAGCGGCGCGACCGCGTTACCGCAGGTGCGCAATGAAAAGATGAAGGGCAAGATCGACATCGACATTCCAGTCAATGCCGGCGGCGGATTGATCGGCGATGGACATCCGGTCGGCGCGACCGGCGTGCGACAGGTCTACGAAGCGTATCAACATCTCACCGGCCAGGCCGGTGCGCGCCAGATCGAGAATGCGAAACGATTTCTCACCTTCAACATGGGCGGCAGCCTAACAACGACAGTCGCCATGATTTGGGGACGCGAATAATTCGCGCAAGATCGACAATCGCCTAGCGCCAGTTGGCCTTCGCCACGAGCGCGAGCAGCTTGGTGACTTTGCTGCGAATCACGTCGCAACGGCCGCGCTCGCGCACCGCTTCCGCATCGGGCAAACACTGCGCCTCATAGGGAGCCCGCGCCGGTTTCAGGCAGGCCAGAACGAGATCATTAGCGATGGAAAGCCGGTTCAATTTCTCGAGCGTCGCGACCTTCTCGACGTCCTGCACGAGTTGATCGCGCACGCCGATGTAAGCGTTAATGACGTCGGCGGAATACCGCGACGCTGCGCTCGGGCCAGTGAGCGATTGGCGGTGCTTGCGGGCGAGCAAACTCGAAGAAGGAGCGGCGACATGCATATAATAACCATAAAGCAGGTCCCGTGCTGACCTCCGGCCCCGATGTCGATCTTACGCGGTCAAAGCCGGCCAGAGCTGTGCCAGCGCCTGTAAGTTGATTCGCCGAATTTCCTCGATGTCGCGCAGCGGTAGTTTCGAATGATCAAATTCGGACGCGAATTTCTGTTTCCACCGCGAGTACCGCGGCTGCGAATAAGCGCCGCAAAGGTCGCCGCCGCCGACGCGACCAGCTTCGCGCAATCTTTCCAAGGCCCACACAAGATCGACAACGGCGAAGCGGCCGGCTTCCCAATTCGTCACCGCTTCATCGGGGCGGAGACAATCGAGATCGATGGTGACATAAAAATTTTCACCGCGGTGTTGCTGAACGAATTCCGCAAATTGCTCGCGCCACGTTTCACCGAGAATCGCGCCGCGACGATGTCGATCTTTCGGCGGACGCGCGTCGGCCCACGGATGCACATTCAGTTTTCCCGCGCGCTCGGCGCGACGGTTCCCAAAAATCTGGCCGGGCCACCAGCATTCAAAATTTCCGCAGCCCCACACATTGACGGTGCGTACGTGCGGCAATTCCAAAGCGCGATTGACCCAACCACCGGCCGCCCAACGCGGCGGAGTCACGGCCCAGTCGGGATGATTATCGAACGAGATAAGCGTGAACGGCTGCGCGACGCGCCGAATCCAAAGTGCGGTCAGATAATGAAAATCGCCGGAACCGTAGAGAATAAAAGGCGCGAGTTGCGGCGCGAGTTCGCGGTAAAATTGTTCGACCAGCCGTGACGGCGCGGAAAATCGCAAACGCGGTCCCCATGCACGCGCGTCGACTCTGCGTAACCCAAGCGCGTTATCCGGCCAGGCTCCATCAAGATCGACATGTAGGGATCGGTCGAAATCCATGCGCGCAACTTCGAGTGTGCGTGCGAAAGTAAAAGAGCAACATGCAGGAAACCCAAACTCAAAAACTAAAGGAACACGAAAAGAAGCGCGACCTCTTTTGCGTCGTAAGTGACGCCTTTCGGATTTTCGCGCGCCGCACCTCTTCCGTTTTGGGAAGCGCCTGGGCGTTTATTATCGCGCTCTTCATCATCGCGGTGTGGGGAATTACCGGCCCCACCTTCCATTATTCCGATACCTGGCAGCTCATCATCAATACCGGCACGACCATCGTCACCTTCCTCATGGTCTTCTTGATTCAGAACACGCAGAACCGCGATGCCAAGGCGATGCATTTGAAGCTCGATGAGATCATTCGCTCGCTGAAAGAGGCGCGGAATGAACTTGTCGATCTTGAAGATCTTTCCGATGAGGAGCTGAAAAAACTGGAGGGACAATTCAAACGGCTGCGGGAAAGCGCTGAGGTTGACGGGCCAAACCGGCGAGAGGTCGACCCAGCGGAATTGCGCTGAATCAGGCTTTCGCTTCGCCGGAGCGAATGAATTTCGGACCGCTCGGGCAGAGCTTCAGCACTTCGCAAGATCGACAATCGGGTTTACGCGCGAAACAACGGCGGCGCCCGTGCCAGATGAGCCAGTGACTCCAGTTCGTCCAATGTTTCTTTGGCACCAGCTTCATCAGATCGTGCTCGATCTTTCCCGGGTCGGAATGTTTCGTTAGGCGAAAGCGCGACGATAAGCGAATCACGTGCGTATCGACGACGATGCCTTCATCTTTGTGGAACGCATTGCCGAGAACCACGTTTGCCGTTTTGCGTCCGACGCCGGGCAGCTCGCGCAATTCCTCCATCGAATCCGGCACGCGTCCGCCGAATTTTCCCGCGATCACCGCGGTCGCTCCGCGAATGCTACGCGCTTTGCTGTTAAAGAAACCTGTCGATCTTATCGCGTTCTCCAATTCGCCCGCGCGAGCCCGCGCGTAATCTTTCGCACTCCGATATTTTTTGAATAGCGCCGGCGTCACCATGTTCACGCGCTTGTCTGTGCATTGCGCCGAAAGAATCGTCGCGATGAGAAGTTGCAGCGGAGTTTTGAAATCGAGCTCGCAACGCGCGCCCGGATAAACTTTCGGAAACGCTTCGACTAATTGCGTGACGCGTTCGCGAGCAGTCATCGGTCGCGCGCGAACGAGAATGCTTCACGCCATTTGCCGCGACGCGCGTTTTGCACAACGCGTTTGCCGCGGCGCAGGACGTGACGCGCCCACGCGAATTCGCTCGCCAGAATAAGCAGACCGATTGGAATGACGACGATGGCGGGACCCGGCGTGATCAACAAAATAATTCCGACGAGGACGACGGTTCCGCCGATGACACCGACCACAATTTTGCGCGCGATCGGCGAGTTTTTGAGGCCGAGAACATCGAGCGTCTTGCGCATCCAACGCATATGTCGATCTAGCGCGCGCGCGCCGATCCGGCAACCAGCAAGATCGACAATCGACCCTAACGCAGATTGTCGGCGTCGAGCGTGATGGCGCTCGGCAGACCATTGCGCGCCGCGCCGATTTCAATCTGCATCGATGCCGCATCGCTCGGCGTCGTGTACTGCATCGGGAAAGTGGCGAAGCCGCTCGTGCTGTTCTCCTGAAAATAGCGAAACGTATCCGTCCCTCGAATCGCTGATGGATTCCCATTCACGTCGAAGTAGTGAAACGTGACGAATACTTGCGGGCGCAAAGCCGGATCGCCGCCGGGATTTGGATCGCCGTTGAAGTTAAATCGGAGATTTGCCGTGGTGGTGTAGTTGGTATTCGGTAAGATCGACATCGTATCGCTCGTCGCGGTGAGCGTGTCGTTCGCTCCGGCGCCAGTCGTTAGGCGCAAAGCGTATTGTCCGCGCGAAGGCACTTCGGGTTGACCAGGTTCGCCGGCGAGGAAATAACGCGGCGCACCGAACCCGCTTCCGAGCAATCGCCAGTTGGACGGCGTTGTTGCGCCGTTTTCGAACGAGCGATTTGGGATCGGTGCATGAAATCCGCCAAGATCGACAATTTCTTTTTGCACGGGATTGTAGGTGAAATCGGCGCCGCGGCGTTTCACCGCCTCGGCAAAGCTGGGATTCGACTCTTCGGAATTATCGAATGCGACCCAACGCCAGAAGGCCGCGCCATCGACGCCATATTTATTGAAGAGGAAGTCGAGGCTTTCGACCGTGTATTCCACGTTCCAATCGCTTTCA
>JBEEGX010000063.1:0-2857 GCA_041167105.1 Verrucomicrobiota bacterium | reverse complement strand
CGTTCCGACAATCGCGATCAACACCATGTCGGCGTCATCGAGTTGCGCGATCTCGCGCAGACCTTCCTCGCCCGAGAAAATCTTCGGCTTGTATTCGAGATGTTTTTGTAAGATCGACATCTTGCTTTCATCGACAAGGCAAACCGCTTTCGCGCGGGTCTTGTTTGCAGCCGCCGCGAGCTTCTCGGCGTTGCTGTTCGCCGCCACGCCGACGACCTCCATCCGCTCCGGAATGTCGTGCGCCACTTTCAGCGCGCTCTCGCCGATCGATCCCGTCGCGCCTAACAAGACGACGCGTTTACGTTTCATTGTGGATCTTACGGAACGCGGATGACGAGCCGTAGATAGAAAAACATGAGCGGCGCGGTGAAGAGCAAGCTGTCGATCAAATCCAGCGCACCGCCGATTCCCGGTAACAGTCCGCCGGAATCTTTCGCGCCGGTGCTGCGTTTGACGATCGATTCGGCGAGATCGCCAATGACGGCGGCGAAGCCTAACAACAAGCCGAGCACAACCGCGTGCGTCCAGGTCAGCGCCGTTAAATGTCCGGGCATTAATTTGAACAAACCCAAACTCGCGAGCAGTGAAAAGGCGAGCGCGCCGAAAAATCCTTCCCAGGTTTTCTTCGGGCTGATGTGCGGAATGAGAGGATGACGCCCGATGGCCATGCCGGTGAGATACGCGCCCATGTCGCTGAATTTCGTGACGGCGATGAGATACAAACAATAAAACTGACCCATGACCAACCCGGTGTCGGATCGCGGCACGACGTACAGGATTTTCGTCATGAAATTGAAAAGCCACACGACGTAGAGCAAACCGAAGAGCGTGTAAGCCATCGTTTGCAGCGGCTCGTCCTGTCGCAGTCGCGCGAACATTTGCCGACCAAATACCGTCAGCAAAAAGAAGAGCAGCACGGAAACTTCGAAGTCGTACGATTGCGCGGGGCCGAGCTTGCTGAAGTAATAAAAACTTCCGGCCAACATCACGACCGCGCAGAGCATGCCGGTGATTTTGAAATTCGGCAGGCCCCGTTGATCAAGCAGCCGATAAAATTCGTAGAGCGCGACGAGACCGAAAATGCTGATGAGCAAAAAATAAAGCGCTTCGTAACCCGAGAACGCGATGCCGAGCGCGACGCTCCAGAGCACGATGGTGCTGCTGAATCGCAGCACGAATGTCGAACGCGTGGCGGGCGGTGTTGGTTGCGCTTGCTCGAGCGTTACGGACATGCTCGCCAATCATCCGAGCAAGATCGACATCGTGCAAGATCGACATCTGTATTGCGCGAGTTACTTTTCTCGGGTGCAGAAAACGATGCAGGCAATCGTGAAGGCGAAAGCCGAGCCGGGTTTATGGCTCGAGGACGTTCCGATTCCCGAAGTCGGCGCGGATGATGTTCTCATTCGCACGCAGAAGGCATCGATCTGTGGGACCGATGTCCATATATATAACTGGGACGCGTGGGCGCAGAAAACTATTCCCGTGCCGATGACGATCGGTCACGAGTTTGTGGGGATTGTCGATCTTGTCGGCGATCGGGTGAAAGGTTTTGCCAAAGGCGATCTCGTTGTCGGCGAAGGTCACATCACCTGCGGACATTGCCGGAATTGTCTCGCTGGTCGCCGGCATCTTTGTCCGAATACGCAAGGCGTCGGCGTAAATCGCAACGGCGCCTGGGCTGAGTTCGTCGCCATCCCGCAATCGAATTGCTGGCATGCCGATCCGGCGATTCCGCTCGATGTGCTCTCGTGTTTCGATCCGTTAGGCAATGCCGTTCACACCGCGCTCTCGTTCGATCTCGTCGGCGAAGATGTGCTCATCACTGGCGCGGGACCGATCGGTTGCATGGCGATTCCGATCTGCAAACACGCCGGCGCGCGTCACGTCGTCATCACCGATGTGAATCCGTATCGTCTCGAGCTCGCCTGGAAAATGGGTGTCGATCTTGCGTTGAACGTAAGCACGCAAAAACTTAGTGACGCGATGAAGCAACTCGGGATGAAAGAAGGATTCGACATCGCGCTGGAAATGTCCGGCAACCCGAAAGCGTTTGACGATATTTTGCCGAACATGTTTCACGGCGGCAAAATCGCGTTGTTAGGCATCATGCCCGGCACCGCCGCCATCGATTGGAACACGATCGTGTTCGATCAACTGACGATCAAAGGAATCTACGGCCGCGAATTCTACGAAACGTTTTACAAATTGACCGCGCTCATCAAAGGCGGCGTCGATATCAGGCCGCTCATCACCCACCACTTTCCCTGGACTGAATTCAAGGAAGCGATCGAGCTCGCGAAGTCAGGTAACTCAGGAAAGATCGTGCTCGACTGGACGAAATAATCGCGTCTCAATCGCGCGATGAAATCATCGCTGCTGATTTTTCTCGCGAGCGCGTCTCTTGCGTTCGCGCAGGACTTCGATGTCATCATTAAGAACGGTACGGTTTACGACGGGAGCGGCGGCGAAGGACAACATGTCGATCTTGCGATAAAGGCTGATCGCGTCGCTTCGTTAGGCGATTTCAAGAATGCGAAGGCGAAGACGGTGATTGATGCGAACGGGCTCGCGGTCGCGCCCGGATTCATCAACATGCTTTCGTGGTCGAACGAGTCGTTGATTCAAGACGGGCGTTCGCAATCGGAACTTCGCGAGGGTGTGACGACGGAAATCATGGGCGAAGGGGAATCGATGGGGCCGGTAAACGATCGCGTCCGCGCGTTCATGCTCAAGCAGCAAGGAGACATTAAATACGAGATCAAATGGAACACGCTCGCGGAATATTTGCAGTATTTGGAGAAGCGCGGCATTTCCTGCAACGTCGCTTCGTTCATCGGCGCGACGACGATTCGCG
>JBEEGX010000062.1:0-3566 GCA_041167105.1 Verrucomicrobiota bacterium | reverse complement strand
AAGTGACGAGAATCTCGGCACGTTTTCTTATAACGGCGCAAGCAGCGGCGCGACCACTTTCACGTTGACGCTTACGTCGGGCTTCGCGGCCGATGTGGCCAATGGAAATCTGGTTAGTTTGCGAATGCTCGCAGCCGACAGCAGCATCAGCTACCTGCCTAACTCGCGAAGTTTCGGCACCACCACCAGTCGTCCTTTGCTTACGATTAATGCGGTGCCCGAGCCGAACTCGTTGGTGCTGGGATTGGCCGGACTAAGTTCGCTCCTTATTGCGCGGCGTTTGCGGCGAAGCTGATCGAGTAATTGTCGATCTTGCAGTTGTCGATCTAACGGGGTCGTTAGGAGTCCGGGACGGCCTGGCAAAATTTTTTGTTGACGGAGTGTCTACTACAGCCTAAAACCCGCCCTTATGAAACAGCTATCCTTAACCTTTGTAATCCTGTGCGCGGGCTGCGCATTAGTATTCGCCGGACCGGAACCAATGCAATCCTCAGGGAAAGAGGTCATGCAGCAGCCGGTAGTTGAACAATCCTGCTTCGCCGGATGGTACTTCGGTATCCACGGCGGCGGAGTCATTGCCGATCTCGATCAAGACGCGTCCGTCGTCGAAAGCTCTCTTGGGGCTACAGGGAACGGCCCCCGCATCGCGCGCGACCTTTCGAGGAACGATGATGATGGCGATTCTGCCGAGGGCGGCTTACACGCCGGTTACAACTGGCTCTTCGGCAAATTCCTTTTCGGTCTCGAAGGAGATATCCAGGCGACCTCGATCGATCAAAACACCAGCGCCCGTGCGGCCGTGTTTCTGCCTAACAACGATCTGATTCCCTTCTCGACCGAAATCAAGTCCAAATCGAGCCTCGACTGGTTTGCCACACTTCGTCCGCGCTTTGGCTTCCTATTCGGGAATCGCGTGCTTCTCTTCGTCACCGGCGGTGGCGCGCTCGGCGACCCGGGTCTTAGCGAAAGCACCAGGCTCCATGCGTTCCGCAATGAATACCCGTCAGTCGATAAGGCCAGCAGCTTCAACGAAACGCGCGACCAGCGCTGGGGCTGGACCGGCGGCGGTGGTGTTGAGTTCTGCATCACCCCACACGTCAGCTTTAACGTGACGTATCTCTTCACCAATCTCGAGAATACGAACCTGGGAAGCGAAATTAGCTTCACCGGAACCGGTGCACCGCGCTTCTTTCATGCGCACTCAAACACATCGAGCGACAACGACTTCCACACCGTCTCGGGCGGCGTGAGCTTCCACTTCTAATTCCAAGTTAAGGAAATCACGCGGCGGCACTGGCAACGGTGCCGCCGCTTTTTTTTAACGGCGCACGACCAGGACGTAATCGCGTGCGCCGCTTTCGTGCTCCGCTGTTCGCACTTGCGTTAGCATCGCGTCCGAAAATCGCGCCATAAAATCGGACGCGTCATCTCTCGCCACCACCAACGCGTCGATCTCTTTCCTGCTCCATTGCTCCATTGCCGCGTCGCGCCTAACGAACTGCAGTTTGTCGCAGTAGAGTAACAATCCTTCGTCCGGAGCGTTCACAATTTCATAGCGCCACTCGTGCGCCGCCGCTTCCGCGCGAACATTCGCTCCGAACTTTACCAACGCGTCGCGTTGGTCGCGGTAGCCGCTCCAGATGCGCTCGCCGCTGTATCCGCCGGCAATTAAGATCGACAACGCCATTCCCGCGATTGTCACGCGATGCAATCGCCCGCGCAGCTGCACGCTGGCGAGCAAACACAGCGGTGGAATCACCGGGAAAATCCGATCGACTCGTTTTGATGGAACGAGCGACATCAAAAGCAATCCGCCTAACGACCAGCAAATCAGCCAAAGCGTTTCCGGCGAAAGTCTATGTCGATCTTGCCGCGTGCGAAGATCGACAATCGCGATTCCAATTAAAAGCAAACTCCATGGCGCGAATTTGTGAAGCAGATGCGGCAGATAAAAATAAATCGGCTGCGCCCGATGAATGGTTTCGCCGAAGCGCCCGAGAAACTCGCGCACCACAACCTGATCGTAAAACTTCGGAACGAAAACACTCCCGGCAATCACCCATGCCAGAAATACGCCTAACGAAGCCAGCCACGGCCACCAACCGGGCCAGGCGTTTCCTTTTCGTTTCCATTGCAAGGCGATGAGACCGGGCAGCAAAAACGCGTAAACGATCGGCCCCTTGATCAACATCGCCGCCGTCAACAGCGCGAAGATCGACAATTGGTCGCGCGCCGTCCATTCGCGTCGTTCGCGAATGTGATTCCAAATCATCAAACCGATCGCGCACACCACGAGCGCGAGCGGCATGTCTGTGCGCACGAGCGAGGCCAGACGCGGCGTCAGCAGATTGAACGCGAATGCGCTGAATGCAATCAATCCGCCAGCGCGATACAGCAAGATCGACAATGCGACCGCCGCGCCTAACGACGGCAACCGCCACGCCAAATCCCATGAGCGCGTGACTTCATACACGCCGGCGGAAATCCAGCCCACTAGCGGCGGCTTGGTCGCGACGCGTTCGTGCGGTGTGCGCTGATAAAGCCAGTGACCTTCCTTCACCATCTCGAACGACGTGAACGCCTGCTTCGCCTGATCGTAATCGTCGAGCTGCCACGGCAAATTTGTGGCCGCGAACAACACGAGCGCGATTGCGCCAATGACGATGTCGATCTTACGCGAGTTCATCGAGAATCGCCCGCGCCGCCTTCATGCTCGCGCCGCCTTCCCCTAACGACGCGACGATCGTGTCGAAATCGGAAATCATTTTCTCGCGCGCGTTGTCATCATCAATCAAACGCAATGTCGCCTCCGCCAACTTATCGGGCTTCGCATCCCTCTGGATGAATTCTGGAACGACCGCGCGATTCGCGAGCACATTCGGCATGCCGAGATAATCAACGCGCACGACGGCGCGCCCAATAAGATACGTCAGCCCGGAAACTTTGTAGACCAGCACAAACGGCAATCGAAAATACGCCGCTTCCAGTGTCGCGCTGCCAGATGCGACGATGCCTGCGTGTGCGCGTTGCATCAGTTCGGCGGCGTTGCCGATGCGAACTGGAATCGATTGTCGATCTTCCATCAATCGCGCGAGGTCGTCGGAGGCGGCGGAAATTTCGAAACGCAGATTCGGTTTCGTTAGGCGAAGTTGGCGCGCGGTTTCGAGCAGGATCGGAAAAATCTTCTCGACTTCACGGCGGCGACTTCCGGGAAACAGACCAATCAAATTCGGATCACGTTCGATGTCGATCTTGCGCGAATGCAGACGATCGATCATGGGATGGCCGACAAATTGCGTGCGCAATCCGGATTGATTGTAGAGATCGGCCTCGAAGGGAAAAATACAGAGCATCAAATCAAGATGCTTCGCCATTTGTTTAATGCGGCCGCGGTTCCAGGCCCAAACCTGCGGGCTGATGTAGTAGATTAGTTTCTTTGTGAGACGATGCGCATCGATGGCGCGCGCCAGTCGCAGATTAAATCCCGGATAATCGATGAGCACGACCGCGTCCGGTTTCAGCGCGCGGATTTCTTTCAACGCTTCGCGAAATTGTTTTCGGAAGTA
>JBEEGX010000061.1:0-7262 GCA_041167105.1 Verrucomicrobiota bacterium | reverse complement strand
CGCGCGGATGAGCGCCTGCGTGAAGTTGAACGCGCCGCGCAGATTGGTGTTGATGACCGCGTCCCAATCTTCAATCGACATGCGCATGACGAGCCCGTCGCGCGTGACGCCGGCGTTGTTAATCAAGATGTCGATCTTGCCGAAATCTTCGAGAATCTGTGCGCCAGTTTTCTGCACCGCCGCGTGATCCGCCACATCGACCGCGTAACTCCGAGCCGGAGTGGCAGTATTCGCGGCGTCTGCGCGTTTCGAATTAATTTCATCCGCCGTCTTCTTCGCGTTCTCTTCCGTGCGACTGACGACCGCTACTCGTGCGCCTTCATTCGCCAGCCGCAGCGCGATGGCATGTCCGATCCCCCGCCCCGCGCCCGTGACAATGGCATTCTGATTTTCGAATCTCATCGTTAGATCGACATCCTGCTTCGGCGCAGGAAAGTGTCAACGATGACGGATAAACCGTGAGATGGATTAAACCGAAACGCCGGAGCCGACCCGCAGGACTTCCATGCCGACGAGACAAACGTCGTCCTCGAATTCGTGATTGACGGAGAAATCACGGATCGAGCCTAACAATTCATCAAACAGGATCGGCGGCGACATTTTCATGCGGTTGCGAATGGCGTTCGGTAAACGCTCCTGGCCATACGGTTCATGCAGCGGCCCATCGATTTCGTAGAGTCCGTCGGTGAAGAGCACGAGAAAATCGCCGGCCGCCATCGTGCGTCGCGTGGATGTGTAGCTCGCTTTGTCCACCAATCCGAGCGCAGGACCCTGTGTCCCTTGCAAAGATCCGACCGATTTTTTCACCGGAGACGCGAGCACCGGCGCGGGATGGCCAGCGCTGGCGTAGCACATTTCGCCGGCGGCAATGTCCATCACCATGTAGAACGCGGTCGCGAAGATGGGGCCGTCGGCTTTGCGCACGGCCGCGTGCAGCCCGCGATTGAGCTCCTCCAGAAATTGCGCCGGGTCGGTCGCGAATCGCCGCAGTTGCTCTACCAAACCGTGCAGCGTCGCTGAAACGAGCGCGGCGGAAACACCGTGCCCCATCACATCACAGATCAACACGCCCACTTGCGTCTCCGACAATTCGAACACGTCGAACAAATCGCCGCTGAGATTGGCCGCCGGCTGGAATCGACAGGTGAAACGCAGCGACTCGGCGCTGGCGTTGCTATTGCTCGGGAAAGTCACGCGCGCGGCCGGCAGATACGCTTCCTGAATGCTGCGGCCGAGCTTCAGCTCCGCCTCGATCGCGCGATTTCTTTCCTCCAACTGCGCGGTGTAATGCCGCAGCTCCGCGCGCAGCGCGTTGCGCTCAACGGCGTAACGAATCCCGCGCGAAAGAATGCGGCCGTTGATCTCGGTTTTGACCAGATAATCCTGCGCCCCGCGGTGGAGCGCTTCGATCGCGAGTTCTTCGTCGTCCGCGCCCGTGAGCACGACGATCGGCAAATGCGGCACGCACGCCCGCACCGCGGAAAGCGTCTCCAGCCCCTTGCAGTCCGGCAGCGACAGATCGAGCAGGACAACATCGACATCGCCTTCCACCAGCGAAGAGATTCCCTCGCCGAGTTTACCGACGGATTCGATCTGGAACTCGACTTCTAATTGTCCGAGAAGCTGCCCGATAATCGTTGCGAAATCGATGTCGTCTTCGATCATCAGCACGCGGATCGACCCGGTGTCGTGCAACGGCGCTCGCGACTCATTAGTCGCGGTGATTTGTTGGATCTCTCCGTTCGAAAGAATCGGACGGTTGAAGCGTTTGATGGCCATAGGAGAAGCGGTTTTTCCCGAAGCGCTTCCGCCCCGGCGAGCGTGCTGGGCTCTCCGGATTTTGCAGCACTAGTTAAGCCACGCCCTCCGCTAATTTTTCGGTCGCAGTGTTACGTTACAGCCGGACCCACTTCGAATTATCAGCACTGCGACCAGCGGCCGCCAGCACACGCTGAGTTTTCAACGCATCATCAAAACTCGGATGCACTTTCTTTCTCTCCGCCACCGCCGACACGAAATCGGCGATGATGTGAATGAAGGTATGCTCGTAGCCGATGAGGTGGCCGGGCGGCCACCACTTGTCGATGTACGGATGTGTCGGCTCGGTCACGATGATTTCGCGGAAACCTTGTCGATCTCCCGGATCGCGCCGCGAGAAGAATTTGAGGCGATTCATTTCTTCGAGATCGAAAAACAAGGAGCCGTCGCTGCCGTTGATTTCAAAGGTGAGCGCGTTCCTTCGGCCGGGCGCGAAGCGCGTCGCTTCGAGTGACGCGAGCGCGCCGTTGCGAAAACGGCCGATCATTGTCACCGCGTCGTCTACATCAACGCGGCGACCGCCGCGTTGCCTAACAAACGTTTCGCTCGCCGCGCAAACATCTTTGAACTCGCCCACGAGATGCCGCGCAAGATCGACAATGTGCGACCCAACGTCGCCGAGCGCGCCGCTGCCGGAGCTGGACGATTGCAATCGCCACGTCAGCGGAAATTTCGGATCGACAATCCAATCCTGCGCGTAACGCGCGCGAAAATGAAAAATTCGTTCGCCGATTTCGCCGCGCTCGATCATCTCCTTCGCCAGCGCGATCGCGGGCACGCGCCGGTAGTTGTGACAAACCATGTTCGGCACACGCGCGCGTTTCACCGCCGCAACCATGCGCTTCGCTTGATCGACATCGAGCGCGAG
The DNA here is from genome assembly GCA_041167105.1 of Verrucomicrobiota bacterium. GTDB lineage: Bacteria > Verrucomicrobiota > Verrucomicrobiia > Chthoniobacterales > UBA10450 > JAJPGZ01. Next base: position 4,576 of record JBEEGX010000061.1, on the reverse strand, counting down.
CGGCTTCTCGCACAGAATCGCTTTCCCCGCGTGCGCGGCCGCGATCGCGATTTCGCAATGCGAATCGTTAGGCGTGCAGATATCGACGATGTCGATCTCGGGATCGGCCACCACCTTTCGCCAATCGGTCTCGGCGTTCTCCCAACCAAATTGTTTCGCCGCGCGCCGCACGCCCGCGCGATTGCGTCCGCAGATCGTCGTTAGGCGAATATCGGCCGGCAAATCAAAAAATCTCGGCGCCTGTCTCCACGCGTTCGAATGCGCCTTGCCCATGAATTTGTAACCGATGAGGGCGACGTGGAGCGCGTGTTTCGATTTCATGCGCAGATGCACGCTGCCTGTTTTATAGGTAATTGTCGATCTTATGAGATGCCCGTCGTGTCGCGCGCCCTTTGCCGAAGCCGTCGCGCAATGTCCGCAGTGCAACCTGACATTGCGCCGGCTCGATGCGCTCTTCGGCGGCGTGCCGCTACATTCGCGCTTCGTGACCGATCGCAGCGCGTCGCTGCCATTGCGCGACATCCGCGAGTTGCGCGCGTTGCTCAATTTATTTCACCGCAAATTTCCGCAATCGATCTTCAGTGTATTCATCATGCCGCGCATCGATGGCGGCACCATCGGCGAATACATTTTCTGGCTGGCGAATCGCGCGCGCTTCGGCACGCTCGAGGCGACCGGCGCCGAGAATTTTGAGGTGCTGCTCGGGATCGATCTCCGTGCGCGCGCGGCCGCGCTGCAAATCGGTTACGGTCTCGAAAATTATTTGGACGAGCGCGATCTCGAACGCGCGCTGGCGCAATCATCGGCCGGATTCGCGGCGGACGACATCCCGCGCGGCGTTCGCGCGTGCGTCGAGTTCATGACCGAGCGAATGCGCGAGGTCGTCCTGGCGGCGGAGAAACGCACCGCTGAGGCATCGCCAGCAGAAAGTTCCGCATCGGAATGGTAATGAAATCGCCCCGCGCCATTTTGTTATTGTCGATCTTATCGATGTCGATCTTCGCGTCGGACGCTCTGGCACAATCCGGTGCGAAAGGTCTTCAGCTGGGAACGCCGCTGCCGCAGGTCGTCATCACGCCCACGCCGCAACCGACGCCACCGTTGCCCGCGTTCGCGCAACCGCGTGCGGCGCGAAAACCAATCCCGCTGGCGTGGAAGTTAGCCATCCTCGCCACCGCATTGCTCATTAGTCTCGGCGTGCTGCATTTTGCCACGCGCGCATGGCGGAAATGGAATTTGTTCGATCGACAATATCGTTTCCCGCCCATGGAAAATGTTCCGCTGCGACTCGGCGCCGCGCGTTCCGGCGGTTGCATGGCGACGATTGATTTTCACCGCGAATCAAGCAGCGAAGACGCGTAGGAACGCGACTTCGATCGCCAGCGCTTCCTGGATATTGCGCCCGAGATGGTCGCGCATTTCTTCGAGCCGGCGGATGCGCTTCAAAATTTCCGCCGCGGAAAAACGCGCCGCGATGTTCGCCGTTTCCTTTTCCAGATCGGGCAAATCGCGCTGCGCCAGGTTTGTCTTTGCGCGCAAAATATCGGACCACCACACGAACAGCGTCTCGATCAACCGCGCGCGTCGCTCGAGATAGCGACTTTCCGTCAGCGCCTTGTAATAATCTTCGCGCTCATCCAGCCACGAACCATCGGTCGCGTTTTTGTATTGCGCTTCCTCGCGCTTCAACGCTTCGGCCGTCTCGCCGCGAATTTCCTCGCGGATTGAACCGAGGATGCGGTGAAGATTTTGCGCGAGCCGGTAGGCGTGCTGCACATTCCAATCTTTTTCCCGCGCTAGATTGCCTAACGATTCGACAAGATCGACATCGTACTTTGGGCCGGCGCCGTTACTGCTGGCCGGCGTAAGTGTGATCGGCACGCAACGCGAAATGATCGTGTCCGGCAATGCTTCCGGCAGCGTGCTCAATAACAACAGCAACGAATTTTCCGGCGGCTCTTCCAGCGTTTTCAAAAACGCGTTCGCCGCCTGCGGCTGCAATCGGTCGGCTTCGAGAATGATCGCGACCTTTCGTTGCCCAGTCGGCGCGCGCATCTGCAGCGCGTGCTCGAGCTGCCGCACCTGCTCGATCACGATGCGGCGCGATTTCGATTCCGGTTCCGCCACGAAAATTTCGCGCGCGTTCGTGCTGAAAACATTTTCGGCTTTCGTTTCGTTCACAAGGGTCGCGATGTCGGCCGCGAGCGCGCGCTTGCCGCTCTCCGGTGGCCCGGAAATGAGATACGCGTGCGCGAGCCGATTGCGCTTATGCGCCGCGCGCAAAATCTCGAACGCATTTTCGCGGGTGAACGCCATCAGCTTTTCTGAAACTGCGGAAACCGCTCGGCGAGCGTTTTCCAAATTTCGTTGTCGATCTTATCGGCGTCTTGCCCGCCGTCGATGAGCATGACCCGATTCGGTTCGCCTTTAGCCAGCTCGCGATATGCAACGCGCACGGCTTCGTAAAACTCTTTCGGCTGTTGCTCCATGCGATCAGCGCGGCGCGCGGTTTTGTTCATGCGCGACTGCGCCGTCGCAAGATCGACATCAAGCACGAACGTGAGGCCCGGCCGGCAATCACCGACCGCGAAGGCGTTGAGTTGCTCGACCATGGCGCGATTGAGTTTGCGCGCCGCGCCCTGATACACCGTCGTCGAATCGTAAAAGCGATCGGAAATGACGATGACGCCGCGATCGAGCGCGGGGCAAATCACTTCGCGCACGAGCTGCGCGCGGCTCGCTTCGAAAAGAAGCAATTCCGTTTCTGCCGTCATGGTTGCGGCCGCAGCATTGAATTGCAGAAGATCGCGAATGGTTTCGCCAATGGGCGTGCCGCCCGGTTCGCGTGTGACGAGAAATGGTATGGCTAACGATTCCAAGCGTGCGGCGAGACGTTTCACTTGCGTCGATTTCCCGCAGCCTTCGCTGCCCTCAAAAGTAATGAACGGCGCGCGCGACATGACGATGTCGATCTTGTATGAACGCGCCGCAATTGTCGAATCGCAGCTCGCCGCGCAGCGATTGCTCTAAAGCAAAAATCGCGAAGAATTCCGAAAGACAGATGTCGATCTTGAACGCGATCGGCCGGAACGGGTCGAAGGTGTGATGAAGAAATCTACGTTAGTAATCGGACTCGTCCTTGCCTCGATCTTGGCATTAGCCTCGGCAGTTTCAGCAAAGGATTTGGCTCAGGCGGATTTGGCGAAACAGGCGAAGATCACAAAAGCACAGGCCGAACAAATCGCGCTCGCGAAAGTTTCTCACGGTATTGTGCAAAGCGCGGAGATCGAAAATGAAAAAGGACATCTCGTCTGGTCGTTCGACATCACGCGCCCAAACACCAAAAACATCACAGAAATTTTGGTCGACGCGCAAACCGGGAAAATAATCTCGAAACAAAACGAAACTCCGCTCGATCAAGCAAAGGAAGCCGCCGCGGATCGACAACAAAGATAGATCCGCGAATAACTTCGTAGTGGCGCGCGCCACGGCGAAAGGCGGAGTCACGATTTCGTGATCAAAAGCTATTGGCTGGTGAAATCAGAACCCGAGTCGTATTCGTGGGACGATTTCACGCGCGAGAAAAAGACGAGCTGGACTGGCGTGCGCAATTTTACCGCGCGAAATAATCTTCGCGCGATGAGCGAGAACGATGAGGTGCTGTTTTATCACAGCGGCGAGGACAAAGCTGTGGTCGGTGTCGCGAAAGTGATGCGCACCGCTTACCGCGATACCACCGCGGATGAAGGCGAATGGTCGACTGTCGATCTTGCCCCAATGCGCGCGCTAAAACGACCGGTGACGCTGCGTGAAATCAAATCGAACCCACCCCTAAAAAACATGGTGCTCGTTAGGCAATCGCGTTTGTCCGTCATGCCGGTGGGCGCGGGCGAGTTCCGCGAGATCCTGCGGATGGCGTCGTAGATTGGGCTTGTCGCTCCCGCTGCCGACGCGGAGGCTATTCGCCGATGGAATCTGTGGCAGCAGCGGATTTTTTACCGGTGATGGCGGCGGCAGCGCCGAAGCGGCATCTTGTCGTGTCCATTCACGATGTCGCGCCTTCGAATCGCGCGGTGGTTGAGGAGATGATGCGCGAGATCGCGAGCAAAGGTGTGCGCGTCGCTTCATTGCTCGTGGTGCCGGATTACCATCATCAGGGTAACTTCGCGCAAGATCGACAATTCACTTCATGGCTGCGCGACTTGGAAGCGCAGGGAAACGAAATCGTGATCCACGGTTACTTCCACGAGCGGCCGTCGCGCCCTGACGAATCGTTCGCCGATAAATTTGTGACCCGATTCTACACGCGCGGCGAAGGCGAATTTTACGATCTCGATTACGACGAAGCATTCCGCCGCATCCGCAAAGCGCGCGACGAATTCATCGAGGCCGGATTGCGTCCGCGCGGATTCATCGCGCCGGCATGGCTGTTGAATTCGGAAGGCGAACGCGCGGTGCGCGATGCCGATCTCGAATACACCACGCGTCTGCAAACGGTGCGCGATGTGCGCTCGGCCCACAATTTTTCCGCGCGTTCGCTGGTTTACAGCACGGAGGCGCCGTGGCGAAGATCGAC
>JBEEGX010000060.1:0-21626 GCA_041167105.1 Verrucomicrobiota bacterium | reverse complement strand
CGGCGTACTCCAAGTCACACCCCGGTCTTTTGTCACCGCCACGAACATATGGTTTCCACCATCCGCGGGGCCGGCGTAGGCGAAATACATGGTGTTAGAAGTCGCTGGCGCGACTGGCGGATCTTTGCTGACCGCAACCTGCGGATCGATGATCCCTGAAGGCGTCGCGCTTCCCGGCACGGTGCGAACTGTCCAAGTGGTGCCCGCATCGGTCGACACAGCGACGGCCTGGCCGCCACCGCATTGCGCGTTGGGAAGATATACAGTTCCGTCGGGAGCGACTTTAACGTGGCCGTGAATGGCTTGACTGCAGTTGACCACGTCGTTGTACGCCGGAACCGACTTGTTGAAGGTGAGTCCCCCATCGTCACTGCGCGAGCAGTAGGCGATGCTCGTGACGGCAAGGACGTATCCGCCCTGGCCGCAATAATAGACGGCCGATCCCTTGTTGACTGGATTACCCAGCGGGAGCGAGACAGGATATGCACCCGCGCCGACGGTTTGGTGATCGTTGCTGCCATCCGGCGGATTGATCTGCGCCGGAGTCCAATTAAGTCCGTCGTCATCCGTGTAAGCCATCAAGCTGTTCAACCCGATCAACACCGGATTCGATTGCGTCACCGTATTTAACTGCGACACAAAAGTGCGGCCGGTTAGCTGGTCCGTAAACAAGATCGGGTCAACCGACCGCAGACTTGTGGTGGCAAAAGAAACGTCGACCCAGTCCGCGTTACACGCCATCGGCACCGATCCGAGCGGAGTGATGTCCTCTGGTAAGGTCGCCTGCAGCGTTCGCACGTTGGATACGTACATCACCTTTTTGCTGGTTAGGTTGAAACCGATCGATGGTTCGCCAGCGCTCTCGCCGACTCCTGGACCGGGAGCATAGTTGTAGTAACGCGGCATGCCGGGCGTTGTGGGCGCTTGCGGAACCACCTCAGCTGATGCGGGAGCCGTCCGAGCCGCTAGCTTCTGCGATCGCAATGGTCTGGCCTCGAGGCTAATCACAGCGAGCGAAACGCTCAGTGAGCAAAGGAGCAGCGCGACCACAACGCGGGGTTGGAATAAAGCACGGTCGGAGTTCAGTTTTTTCATGTCGATCTTTCTTTTGTGAGGGTTGAATTACGAATCGGAAATCGGAAGAGAAGTGGCCGTCTCTTGCTGCGGGAATTGCGGATTAAGCTCAGGAAGTTGCACAGAAGCCGCCACGAGTGATTGTCGATCTTACGGCAAGCCGGTGCCCGATTTCGATTTCACAATTGCGATATCGGTGCTGTTGATGTTGCCATCGGCGGTGACGTCCTGGCGGAAGTTCGAGCCGGTAACCACCTGACCAGACTGCGATTTGGTCTGCGCAATATCGGTCGAATTGACGACACGATCGGCGGTGGTGTCGCCGACCAGCACATCCAATTGCTGCGAAACGTTGCCGCTTTTGCCGAGGGAGTCTTGTGCATTCGTTAGCGCGACCGTGATGACTTGGCCGCTGATAACGCCGGTAAGGTTAACGATGTATTGGTGCGCATCAGTTCCGATTCCGCTGCTGCTAACTGAGCCGGTGCCGGCAGTAACGCTGGCGCCGCCGACGCTCGTTAGGGTATTCGGGAAAACAAACACCATCTGATAATCGTTGTTCGCTCCGCCACTGCGGCATTCGATCGCGTGTCCGCCCACTGGAAGGACGATGTCGAAGTCACCGGCAATACCGTGCGTCTTGCGCGAAACGACGCCGGCGAGTTGAATTTGGGCCGATGTGACGGCGATGATCTGTTGCGCCGGAGTGCTGACTTGGCCATTGGAATCAGTAACGGTTAACCTGGCCGGATAGTTACCTGGATTGTTGTAGGTGTGGCTGAATAACGGCGAAGCCTGGGTGACAGGCGGGCTGCCATCGCCGAAGTCGAGCGTGTAGGAGGCGATCGTACCGCACCCGCCCGCAGGAATATTCGACCCCGAGCCATTAAAGTTTACCGTCAAAGGGGCCGGGCCAGAAATCGGGTTCGCCGCAAGCACTGCGCGCGGCAAAATACCGTTGCACGAAAGATTACCGGCCAACGTGTAAGCACCGACGCCCGTACTGGTCGTATCGACCATCTGCAGAGCGCCGAGTTGAGTCTGGCCGCTGATACTCGTTAGCGCAGAGCCCACAACCAGATTCAACGTGAAATCCGGAGTCGTGCCGACATTGCTCGTGCCAAAGAATTTCAATGGCGCCGCGCGATTCAATTTCAACACAATGGTTCCATCAGGCAGATTACTTCCGGTAACCGGACATGTCGCCGGTCCGTTAGGCTTGCCACACTGATTTACTTTTTGTCCCGTTGTCGGATCGATAAAGCCGTAGTTGAAGCTTGGCGTGCCAGTCGTTTGCGTATCCATCTGGACGTAGACTGTTCGCAGGGTATTTGTCGCGTCGAGTGCCTTGAAATTGACCATCCATGCGGCGCCTGGAGGCACGGCCGGAGCTAGCGTCTGTACTTTTTCAATGAACGTGATCGAGCTATCCGTGCACGTACTGAAAGACTCACCGATGCCAACGCGCGTAATGTCTTCCTGCGTATTTGCGGTCGGTCCGCCTTGCTGATCGCCTGCGGGGTCGGTCTGTACTGTGACGTACGGATAGGTGCATGCGCTCTCGACCGGTTGGACACCGTTGACGTTGAGTTCGCGGCAGAAGGGCCCTTCGCCGATCGCGTTCACTGCTGTCACCCGATAAAACCAGTTCGAACTGTTGGACGCGGCGGTATCAGCGTATTTGGTGCTCGTCGCTGCCACATCCGCCAGGAAAGTTTCAGTGCCAGTTGCGGTGCTTCGATAAACCTTGTAGCCGGTGATGGCCGATCCACCGTTGTCGGGTTCGCGCCAAGTGACTGTCGCCGTGTTCGGATCGTTCCTGACTACCGAAACCAACTGCGGAGCGGCAGGAGGAGCAGGCTCGACAGGATCAAATGCCGCGAACAAGCGCCGTCCACCGGATTGCCGGGCGATAGTGGCACGACCTTGACTCGATTGGCTGGTGAATACGTTCGTGCAATTGAGGCAGCCATCTGTGTAACCAAGGAGTCCACGTCCTTCTGCGTCTATCGCGAAGTCGTTAAAATCGAGCAGATTGCGGTTGCTCGAGGTGCAACTGAGACCAAGGAGGCAAACTACGCCCCTTTGCACCGGATCTTCCGGGGTTGCATCAACCAGGATCCAATTGTTACCACCGTCGTAGGTATGAGCGATGTAGAGATGCCAAATACCCTGGAAGCTAGTGCCTGCATAAGCACCCACGCCCGCCGTCGGCGTTCCGATAAAGCCGTAGGCTGCGCGATTGTCATCTCCGGCGACCATAACGGCGAAAGCTGCGTTCTCGACCCCGAAGATTGAGCCGACGTCGATGTCATCCTGCCACGTGATCCCCTCATTACCAGAATGCGCGGCATGCGCATGACCATCAGAGCCGATCCAACCTAAGTAGACGGTGTTTGGAACCTGTCCCGGTGGCTTGCCTACGTTATTCTGACCAATACCGACGGACGGATCCTGGCTGCCGGTGCTGCCTGGCACAGTGCGTTGACTCCAGGTGATGCCATTGTCCGTGGACACAGCAAAACCGTCGACGCCACCAGGTGTACCAGAGAAACACGAAGAATTCGGGATATAAACCGTGCCCTGGGGCGATACTTTGACATGTCCATGTATACCGCCGAGACACTGGGTGGCATTGAAAATAGGAACACCGGGGCCAAAAGTTTGGCCACCGTCATCACTGCGAGAGGCTTCTGCTTCCGCCAAACTTTGCGCACAATAATAAACCGCGTTCGGATATGCCGGGGCCGGCGGTGTGACCAAAGGCGCATGAAACGGCCCGCCGCCAATTGTTTGATGGTCTGGACCCGATGGTATTCCCCCGTTCCCACCGGGTAGGTAACTCTCGCCGTCGTTATCGGAATATCCGCCGGCGCTTTGACCCTCGCCGCCTAAAAGGTCGATTGAAAAAATTCGACCCGGCGTATGTAGCGGCGGATAGACCAGACCCAATGGTTGCGTGCTGTAATGGTCGACATATCCAATTGGATCGGACAAGGGAGCCGTCACCGTGAAAGTGGATGATTTGTTTTCCCACAAGTTGACAGCAGGTGATGAGCAATCATCAAAATTAGAGCGGAAATCCTGCGATCCAAAGGTGAACATCGCCACGCCGCCGGTGTTAACCTTCTCATGCTTCAACGCCGCAACATTCGGATTCCAGTCAATGCCAAGCGAAGGTTCATTGGCGCCATTTGCAATGCCTGAGGGCGCCTGATAATTCATGTAACGCGGAGGAGCGCCTGCCCCTTGGTTTACCGGAACCGGAGCATCGATTAACTGAACCAGCCCGTCCACCGTGCCTGCACCGACCGATGCCAGGATGAAAATGTGGTAAACGGTCCCGTCGGCCGGAATAGGCAGGATAATGGCCGACGGATTGGCCGTGGAGGAATTTTGAACGACGACAGTCCCGCTCGGGGTACCTGCGTTGTCGGTCTCGATATACATGTCGAAATCGTTTTGAGTAGGCGTCCACTTTCCCTGGATAAAAAGTCGCTTGGTCGCGGCCACACTGCTCGCATTGATCGTAAGCTTGAAGTCGCTACACGTATTAGCAGCTGGACAAATCGGCGCTCCGACCACGCCCGTCGTGTTCTCTACCAGAGTATCCGTATAGGCAATCGGCCCGCTAGTCGGCGTAAGCGTTCCACTCGCTGGCGTGGCGTCCGGAGCGTTCGGCCCGGACGGCGCCGAAATTTTTGCTGCGCTGCTGGCGCGTCTCGCCTTCGCGAATGCCTCCGATAAAAATAAGGTGCTGGTGAAAATCAGTACGATCGCGGCGATCGAGCGCCAATTGGAGGTTTTGATTAGAGTACGCATAAGCTGGAGTGGGGTTATTACTGTCTTTAAACGGATTCAGCGGGTCGTTTACGTGCCTCGGTGGAAGAAATAATTCGAAGTCACGTCCGCGTGAATCCAGGCGCGGATGCCATCTTTATCACGGCCCGATCTTACACGCCTTGAATCGGAAACCACAAGCTAAATGTTCGCTTCAGACGTAAATTCTTTTTCCGCGACGCAAGATCGACATCTACTTTCTGATGTGTATCACGGCAGGGCCGTCCCGGATTTCGACTTCACCAGCGCGATGTCCGTGCTGTTAATATTTCCATCCACGGTCACATCTGTCCGAACATTGGTGATGCTGAGGTTCTGACCGGACTGCGATTTGGTTTGCGCGATGTCAGTGGAATTCACAAAGCTATCTGCAGTCGTATCGCCAAAAAGAAAATTAACCGGAATAATTAGGTTCGCGCTATTAACCCCGTCGCTCACGTTCGTGAGCGTGACGGCGCAGCGCGAGGCATTCGCCACGCCGCTGAGATGAATGGTCGTTTCATTACCGATTGTGTTCTTGCTGGTCACGGTCCCGCATGAACTGCTCGCCGAAGCGATCGTGACCGGCGCCTGGAAACGAACAACGATGTCATGATCGCCATTCGCGCCGCCGGTGCGGGATTCAATTCCCGGCGTTCCGCTCAACGGCAACAAAATGTCGAACGTGCCGGCGCTGCCGTGCGTCTTGCGCGATACGGCGCTGATGAACGTGTCGATGATGACCTGACTGCAACTATCGCCTAACGATGGCAAAGGCGTGTCGCGCGCAGCGGTTGTCACTTCCACGGACGGCGCGGTGTAGCTCATGATCGGAATATTGTTTCCGTTGAGAACGATCTGGAAAAAATCGAGCCGGTTGTTCCCGACAACATCGACAAGTTCTTCTTCCCAAACCGGCGATGCAGTGTCGACGAACGAACCGCGCAAGTACCAAATGTTGGTGTTCCCGCTGTCCCCCGCTTCCGCGATGCCGACATGAATCGTTCCGCAGTTAACTACGAACCAGTGGTCCGCGCCGCTATCGGACAACCCGGCGTTTCCGAAACGCGGCAAGGTGTGCACGTACTTGAAACTCTCACCCTGGTTGAAACTCACGTAGAGCTTGTCGCCATGTAGCACGTAGAGCGTTCCTTTACTGTCGAATCCCGAGTGGGAAGTAATATATGTCTCCCCCGGCCCCGCCTCGATGGGATGTTTTATTCCGGTCCACGACGCGCCAAAGTTATTCGTCTTGCACACGTACAGATCCGGATAGACGGGCTCGGTCCAATAAAATTGTCGATCTGTTCCCCAGCAACCGAAGTGACCGGCTTTATGATTGTGAAAATCTGCATTCGGATTTCGCGTGTCACCGGTGTCGTTAGGCACATGTGCGGTTTGCTCGCAGATAACATGGAGCGACTGCGCTTCGGCCGGCAATGGCGTTTGGATCGGCCACGTCATCCCGCCATCCAGACTGAAAACGACGACCGAACCGATGCGGTACCATCCTGCCATGACGTACGATGCCAACTGTCCTGGAACCAAATTCGAAAACGGTCCGAGATATCCCCACGCCTGATCGTTCGCCGGGAACGCGACTGGAATCGGCACGGTCGTCCATGTTTCGCCGCGATCCCGACTGAACGCGGCCACGCCTTGCGCGACCAGCGTTCCAAAGAAAACCACGTCGTCGTGGAATGCATTCAGATCGCCTTCGATCCCAAATGGCACCGACGCATTTGCCGGCGGATACTTTTGCGTCCAAGTGACGCCGTTGTTGTTGCTTTTCCAAATCTGGTTACCGGTCACGAGGATCGGCAGAAGCAGGAACGCGCTGGGCCCTTCGGCTGCGAGATTGCCTTCGCAACACTGCCCGTGATGTTTAATCGTCCAATGCGTGGAAGGTGACGGCAACGCCGTTGGCGCTTCCACCCTGCTCGCATGATTTGCCGATGCGCGCGGTAACAAAAACTCGCGCTGTGGCGCAGGTTTGTGAACAAGCAACGCGGCGCTCGTGCAAAGGATCGCGAGTAAAATCAGCGCGCAGGCCGCGAGTGTGCGCGAAATGCGATTGTCGATCTTAGCAAATGTCGTGGCCATAGTGTTCCTCCAACTGTGGGCTCGCCAAGGAAAACAAGGCGCGAGCTCTGCAACTATATCGTGGCTGGGTGCGAAATCGGTTCCCCGTTCCGCAATCTAAATTCGCCGCAATCAGGGCGGTAATGCGGTGCCGGATTTGGATTTCACCAGCGAGATGTCCGTGCTGTTCAACGAACCGTCAGCCGTGACATCGATGCGGAAGTTCGTCGCGGTTACCGCCTGACCGGACTGCGATTTCGTTTGCGCGATGTCTGTGGAGTTAACGAAGCCGTCGCCCGTCGTGTCGGCTAACAGGAAGTTTATCGGCACAACCAAATCCCCGCTCGCATTGTGCAGTGTGACCGAGCAACGCGATGCATTGGGCACGCCCGTCAGGTTAATTGTCGTTTCACTTCCAACCGTTGCCGTACCGGCAATGCCGCCGCAGGTGGTCGCGAACGAACTGAAACCGACCGGGGTACCCGCCCTAACGACGATCTGATGGTCACCATTCGCGCCGCCCGTGCGAGATTCGATCGCCGGTGTGCCCGTTAATGGAAGATCGAGATCGAACGCGCCGGGGGGCCCGTGTGTTTTCCGTGACACCGCGATCGTGACGTCGGGATCGAACACGTAGCCTTGCGCGACATCGATGAGATTAAAATACGAACCGCCGAAGCCTGTGGCCGGATCGGGCTGATGGGTGTTGGCCGGTTCCAACAGCGTCATCGTGCTGGCGGTGACTTGGTGGAGACGACCATCAACCGGATCGGCTTCCGCGACGTTCGCGAGCGGCACGTAAATGGTGATGTTGCCGTTAGGCCCGAGAGTCGATTGGCAATTGGCCGCCGCCAATTGCATCTTGCCTGGATAGGTCAACACGCCGCCGCCGCCAAGCACTTGGACATCATTTTCACCGACGAAACAAGTCAATGCGCCGCCGTTGAACGATTCGGCATAGACATGAAAATTCTTGCCGCCGTTGCCGTCACTGGTCGAAGGCACGAACCATTGCGTCTGCCAGACGAGATCCGGATTCGGGTCCTCCGTGACCGTGGGCGCGAGACTGAGATTGTTCAACTGCATGAAAACTTTGTAGCAAGGCGCAACAACGGAACATGGCGCGGAGGTAACTTTGGTAATGTTCGACGCGACGATGTCGAGCTGCGGCATATTCGCGCTGCTGGTTCCACTCGCTTCGTATTTCCCGTCACCGCTAAGATCGACAACTCCATTAAAAGGAGTCAGGCCAGGAACGCTCAACGGCGACTGTCCCGCCGACAGTCCGGTGCCGCCGTTTTGTCGGACATACATTGCATGGCCGACATACGCAGCAACCACGCTGTTCGAATCGGCATAACTAATTTGCGCCTCGCCTTGCGCGCCGGTGCGCAGTTGCAAATAATCGCCGAGCGCGCGACTGGCCCAGCCGCATTGGCCGCCGATAATGGTTTGCACTCCGCCGCGATGAATATGATGCGTGCTCGCGCGTACTGGCGCGGTGAACGCAGGACCAGCCGGATCGTGCGCATTGACCGACTGCGCCATCCAAACACTCCAGAGACCATCGACCGCATCCGGACCATTAATGTTTTTGCCGCCCGGCGGCGGATTGAGAACATTCTGGCCGCAGCCGACGAAGTCGAACATCCCGCCGAGGTTCGCGACCGACTTTGTGCCGTACCAAACAATGTTGACCCGACCATCATCGCCCGCGTTGATCCAGGCGAAGACGTTGTTGTGCAACACGCCTTCCGGCGAACCGCTCGTGTCGATCGTCATCGGCGTCGACCACGTATTCCCCTGGTCGGTCGAATAGGAAAACTTCAAGATCGTGTCGCCGGTAATCGCCAGATCGCCAGTCGCGTTTGTGGCCGGTCCGAGCGGCGCTTGTTCCCACACCGCGTAAAGGTTGCCGGCGTTATCGATCGCCATCGTGGGAAAATTCGCGCCCGTCTTTTGGCCCGCGCCCAGATCCGCGACTAACAAGTCGGTACAATTCAATCCACTCGGATCGCTCACATTCGGAACCGGCGCGCCGAAAGCGACCGGGAAACAGCGACCGATTAAAATTTTGTTCAGCTCAACATTGTCGTGAATGACGAACACGTGCTTCACCGGCGCGGGCAAGGTCGCGTACACGCCGGGGCTGATCGGTTGGCCTAACGTCGTCGCGACGGGACTGACTTCGTTGTTGCCCATGATCGCCTCATCGCAGCCGCCGATAGCGGTGACATGATTGGCCGGGCCGAACTGAATCCCGGCCGTGCTGATCGGACCGAGTGTCGGTATCGCGGGTGAGCGATACATCACGAGGACATTGTTTGCGGGCGTCGTGCCGCACACCACGCCGCCGGGCCCGATCTCGTCGTTAGCCAAATAGATACTGCCGTCGGCTAGCGGATCGCCATCGATCGCATACCATTGTCGATCTACCGCGGTGTCGGGCACGCTGGTGTTATTACAGAGGAACGTCGCGCCCAAATCATCCGAACGCGCCGCGCTGAAATTCGCCAGAGTGAGGTCATTAAAATATAATCTCCCTATCGCATCGACCGCGATCTCGCTATCGCCGCCGCCATGGCACGTCGTGACTTTGCCCGTAAATGGCGCCGCCCCCACCACCCATTTGAAAGTACGGCCCGCGTCGAGTGAATGCCACACCCAGCTTGTATCCGCGGAAGCCGATCCGGGCGCGCTTGTGTAAATGCGATTCGGATTTGTCGGATCGATCCGGAGAGATTCCTCGAAACCGGTTCCGCCGACGCCGGCGATGATCGGATGGCCGAACGTCGGCGCATTCGGCGAGATCGATGGCGCGGTGGTAGTAACCGGCAACTTCCTTCCCGGCATGCGTCGAACGCTGTGAAATTTCGAGAACGCCAAAACAGGCCCACGTGTAGTTGTCGATCTTGTCGGAGCCACGCCGCTGAGGCCGAGCGAGATTGCGACAACGCACAAAGCGACGGCGATGAAGAGACGGACCTGGCGGGGATTGATTTGCATATGGCTTTTTCCTGCGGCTGTAGTTCGTCGGCGCAGTGCCATCCTATTATATATAGCGTTCTGGCATCAATCCCAGAATGAACACTCGACTTCGCTCGCCAATGGCACGCTCTACCGCTACCTGAACGTCGCGCTGTCGGTTTATCGCGAATTGATCGCGGAAATGCGACCGCGACAAACATCCACAGTCGGTTCCGTACGTGGACGCGAGACATCCTTGGCGAAAACATGTCACTCCCCGCCCTCGCCCGAAAGCCGCGGCGGAAGACAAGTCCGAGCGTTTCGCCATCGCCTGACGACAACATGTCGATCTTGCAATCGCCGATCGCCTCCTCCGCGCAAACGCGGCCGCAAACCGCGCAGCCCGACGCCTAGCCGGAGAAGATCGACATGATCTTCCGCAAACTAAAATCCCTTCGTCCGCCTTGAACGGTTTGCGCGGAACTCCGAGCGCGTGAACACTGCGCGTTCGCGCAATGCTCACCGTTTCACAACTCACCAAATCTTTTGCCGGTCGCGTTCTCTTTGACGAGGTTTCGCTTCAGGTCAATCGCGGCGATCGCATCGGTTTGGTCGGCCCGAATGGCGCGGGCAAATCCACTTTGTTTTCGCTGATTCTCGGCGAGACGTCGCCCGATAACGGACAAATCACGTTCGAAAAAAGCGCGACGATTGGATTTCTTCCGCAGGAAACCGCGGCGGCCGCAAACGAAACTGTGCTCGAGCTCGCACTCGCGATCACGCCCGAGCTGATCGCCGCGCAGAAGATCATCAAACAACATGAAGCCGGCAATGCGTCCGATGACGCCGCGTATCATCGCGCCTTGCACATTTTCGATGAGCACGGCGGCTGGCAGCTCGAACCGAAAGCGAAACGCGTGCTCGCCGGACTCGCCTTTCGCGAAAGTGATTTCGATCGACCGGCGCGTGCGTTGAGTGGCGGTTGGATCATGCGCGCGCATCTGGCGCGGTTGCTCGTGATGGAGCCCGACCTGCTGCTGCTCGACGAGCCGACGAACCATCTCGATCTTGAATCGCTCCAGTGGTTTCAGGATTACCTAACGAGTTATCCGGGCGCGATCGTCATGATCTCGCACGACCGCGAATTCCTGAATCAACTTGTCGGCAGCATCGTCGAGATCGCGCACGCGAAACTGATTCGTTACCGCGGCAACTGGGACAGCTACGTCGAACAGAAAGCGGCGCGCGAAGAACAACAGCTCTCGGCTTACAAAAATCAGCAGAAGGAAATCGCGTCACTGCAACTGTTTGCCGATCGCTTCCGCGCCAAGGCGAGCAAAGCGTCGCAGGCGCAGAGCAAGTTAAAGCAGATCGATCGCATGGAAAAAATCGCGGCGCCGAGCGCGCGTGGAAAGACGATCAAGTTTCATTTCCCGCAGCCGCCGCGCAGCGGTCTGCGCGTCATCGCGCTGAAAGATGTCGATCATGCATATGTCGATCTTGTCGTGTATTGCGGCCTGCAATTTCAGGCGGAGCGCGGACAACGTACCGTTCTGGTCGGGCCTAACGGCGCCGGGAAATCCACGCTGCTCAAATTGCTCGCCGGCGTATTGCCGGTTCAGCACGGATCACGTGAGCTCGGGCACAACGTCCGCGTCGGCTACTTTTCGCAAAACCGAATCGATGTGCTCAACGCGCGTCACACCGTGCTCGAGAGCGCGCGCGATATGCCGAATCCGGTCTCGGAACAAACCGCGCGCACCGTGCTCGGCTCATTTTTATTTCGCGGCGACGACGTTTTCAAAACCGTGCGCGTTCTGAGCGGCGGCGAAAAATCGAGATTGGCACTCGTTAAACTGCTGCTCGATCCGCCGAACCTCTTGCTCATGGATGAGCCGACAACGCATTTGGACATCGGCTCGATCGACGCGCTCATCGGCGCGCTGAAGCAGTATCACGGCACGCTCATCTTCATCAGCCACGACGTTCATTTCATCCGCGCGATTGCGACGAGTGTTTTGCACATCAACGCAGGCCGCCTCACTTTTTATCCCGGCGACTACCAGTACTATATAGATAAGTCGAAAGCGGCCTCGGCTCAGACCGCACTCACTGCCGGCGAACGCGTGCAAGATCGACAATCGAACGGCAGTGGTATGCGCGGCCAGAAAGCGCAGAAACGTTTGGAAGCCGAAACGCGCAACGCGGTTGGCAAAGCGAAACGGGAAAAGGATAAGCGCGCGCACGATCTGGAAATGCGAATCGCCGCATTGGAAGGACAGCAAAAGGAACTCGTGGCTGCTCTCGAAGATCCCGCCATTTACGAATCCGGCGGGCGCGCCGTTGCGATCAACCGCGACCTCTCTGCCGTGACCGATGACCTTGCTCGCCTAACAAAGGAATGGGAGACGGCGACCGCGACGGTCTAAGGTGCGCTCTTCAAATATTCGCGCGGGATCGGATGGTCGGCACTCTCTTGCTGCCAATAAATGTTTACGATCCACCAGCGACGACCAATTCGAAAAACTCCTAAGTACAATCACATCGTCTTATTCGTAGGGCGCGAGCGACAACATGTCGATCTTGCCATCGCCACCGGTGCAAAGGCGCTGACACTTGCTATTGCCTTGCGCCGAAGTAAACCCGTTGCCATGCAAAAGATCACTCCGTTTCTCTGGTTCGACACCGAGGCCGAAGAAGCCGCGAAGTTTTATTGCTCGGTCTTCAAGAATTCGAAACTTGGCCGCATCCTTTACTACGGCGAGACCGGCCCACAGCCGAAAGGGACCGTGCTCACGGTTGAATTCACGCTCGATGGCGTGGAATTCGTCGCGCTCAATGGCGGACCGCAATTCAAGTTCACCGAAGCGGTTTCGTTCACTGTGAACTGCGAAACGCAGGACGAGGTTGATTATTATTGGGACAAACTCGCGGCCGGCGGCGGCGAACATGGACCGTGCGGCTGGCTCAAAGATAAGTTCGGTTTGTCCTGGCAGGTGAGCCCGACCGTTCTCGCCGATATGCTCGCCGACAAAGACGAAACCAAATCTCAGCGCGTCATGAAAGCGATGATGGAAATGGGCAAGATCGACATCTCCACTTTGCAGCGCGCTTACGACACCGCGAAGTGATTAATGGCGGCGAATGCTCGAGCGTTCGTAGGAAGCGCCGGCCGAAATCTGCAAATGCTCGTTGCCGACGGTGCCGTTGAGATAACCCTGCTCGAAATCGCCACTAAAGCGATTGCTCGCCGACATTCCGAACATGACGCCGATTTCACCATGCGCGTAATCGAAAACCGGCTTGCGCAATTCGGAGACCGGCTCCGATTGCACATCTTTCGCTGATACGGGCGACACGGTCGCGATGTGCTGCGACGGCCTAACGATCAATCGCGGCAACGCAACATCGACAATCGATTGCGCGTTACCCCACTCGACCATTGCCGGCGTAATCGTTTCCGGAAACGAGAATGATTGTGCGTCGCTCAGCGTGAGCGACGCGAACTGAACATCGCAATCGTTGAGTTCGCTTAAGAAATCCTTCGCCGACAAACTAAAACAGATCGCCAGAAATCCCGCTGCAAAGCCCAGGGCGCGTCTCATATGGCTGAAGTTTCGGATGAAATCCTGTGAGTGCGAGCGAAATCTTTTACGCGCCACCCTTATTCAGTTACGCCGCCACACGTCCGATTGCGCCTGACATTTCGAATCCGGTTTAGACCGCTCAACGACGGGCGAAATCAAACCAACCAAAAAAGGAATTCCATGACTCGTCTTTTGTCCATTCATCAACGCGCGATCGCGCCGCTCGCGGTAGTTTTCGCGCTCAGCTTCGCTCAATTCGCTTCCGCCGCTTCGATCGATCCCGTCCGCACTTGGAACGAACAGGCGATCGCTACGGTGCGAGCCGTGGTCATCGACCCGACCAAGGCTAACGACGCCATCGCGGCAAGGCTTTATGCAATGGTGAACGTTGTCATGTATGATGCGGTCAACGCCATTGAGTCGCGTCATGGCCAGAAGGATGATCGCACTCAGGCGCTGGTCGATGGTTCGGGCGCACCGGCCGATGGCGACATTTATGCGGCGGCGGTCGCGGCGGCGCATGCAGTTTTGGTCGGCGAATTTCCCGCGCGCATGTCGATCTTCGATGCCCAGCGCGACAGCGATCTGGCCGCGCTCGGAACCGGGGCCAAGATCACGAAAGGCCAGGCTTGGGGCGCCAGCGTCGGCCAGCAAGTCCGAGCCGCGCGCGCGAACGATGGCTCCACGCCGAGTGAACCTCCGCAACCGGCGGGAGCGGGGCCCGGACAATTCCGCGCACCCTTCAACGACCCGCAGTTCCGAAACCTCGCGCCGTTCGGCATCGCCAATTCGGCCGCATATTACGGAGCCGGACCGGCGCCGCTCTCGAGCCTCGATTATGCCGCCGCGTTTAACGTCGTGCGCGACGTCGGCGAAAAGCCGCCGAACAGCGGTTCGGCCGAAGAAAACGCGCAGAAGGAAGACACATTCAGATTTTGGGCGCTCGGCAACAAAACCGCGCAGCCGGCCGGCGCGTGGGTGCAGGTCGCGCTCGACGTGCTCAGCCATCATCCCCTCGAGCTACCAGATGCGACGCGGCTTCTGGCCCTGGAAACGATGGCCATGTCCGACACGGTCGCACCGACCTTCATGACAAAGTACACCTTCCATCACTGGCGACCGACGACTGCGATTCGCGAAGCTGACACCGACAATAATCCTCTTACCGACCAGGTGACGGGATGGACTTCCCGTGGCGGCGTCGGCGGTTCACCGGAATATTGGTCCGGACATAGTACATTTAGCGCCGCGGCCGCCGCTGCGCTGGTCGGCTTCTTCTGCAACGATAATGTGTCGTTTAGTCTAACGGCCGATCCCGGCGATCCCGCGGCCATGGGCAAGACACGAACCTATTCGAGCTTTTCCTCCGCCGCCGAGGAAGCCGGAATCTCCCGAATCTACGGCGGGTTGCACTTTCCGTTCAGCAACACCGACGCGCTAATTGCAGGCCGCGCCATCGCGCGTGAAATCCTCGCGCACAAACTCTTGCTCTCGCGCGGAGAGACGCACTTCGGGCAATGCCCGCTGTGATTTTGACCTGACAATTTTCGGTCGCGCCGTCAGGCCGGAGCTTTTTCCGCCATCACTTATGAATCGCACCATGTCGATCTTGCACGTTGTCGATCTTAGCTAGGCGAACAGCGCATCGATTTTCTTCCACTCGTCGTCGCTAAGCTGGATCCTGGCCGCCGCCATGTTCTGCTCGAGATGTTCGATCTTCGACGTTCCCGGAATCGGCAACATCACTGGCGATTTCCAGAGCAACCAGGCCAGGGCCAGTTGGATCGCGTTCACGTTGCGCCGTTTCGCTTCCTCTTCGAATTGATTGCCATTTTTGCCTAACGAGCCGTGCCCGCTGCCGCCGATCGGCGCCCACGGAATGAATCCCATGTTTTGTTTTTCGCAATACGCCAGCGCGTTCGCCGAGCCGCGATCTTCGAGGTTGTACCGGTTCTGAATGCTCACGATCGGCACCACTTTCTTCGCGCGGTCGATTTCTTCGGGCGTGACTTCGGACAAACCGACGTGACGAATCTTTCCCGCCTCCTGCGCTTTCTTGATCGCGCCTAACGATTCCTCCACCGGGACTTTCTTGTCGATCCTGTGCAGTTGCCAGAGATCGATGCGATCGAGCTTCAGCCGCTTCAAACTGTTATCGACGCATTGCGCGAGATATTCCGGTCGACCGTTCGGAACCCATTGGCCGGGGCCGGGTCTCGTTAGGCCACCTTTAGTCGCGATGACCAAACCTTTCGGATACGGATGCAACGCTTCCGCGATGAGCAGCTCGCTCACCTCCGGTCCGTAAGCATCGGCCGTATCGATGAAGTTCACGTCGAGATCGACCGCGCGCTTGAGAACTTTCTTCGCGCTCTCGCGATCCGCTGGCCAACCCCACACGCCGTCACCCGTTAGGCGCATGGCGCCGAAGCCGAGACGATTCACCTTCAAATCGCCGCCGATGTTAAATGTAGATGTCGATCTTTCCGCCGCACTCATGAGTTTCGGTAATCCTCCCGCCACAATAGTCGCGCCGCCGGCGAGGGTTGCGCCTAAAAATTTTCGCCGCGTTAATTCGTTCACGCGGTGAGCGTAGGTCTGCGTCCCGCAACGGTCAACGTTCGCGGCTTTTTACGCGCAAAAAGGCGTTGACGAATCGCACGCGTCCCGTCTCGATGTCGCGATGAGAACAAAAACTATTGGATTCATTCTCGCGCTTTGCGTTTTGACGAGCGGCGCTTGCTTTGCTGCCGATACCTTCGCCGGCACGTGGAAGTTGAATGAGAAGAAATCGAAAATCGCTTCCGGCATGTCGAAAAACCGCACGGTTACATACAGCAACGCGTTTCCGTTTCAGACGAAGGTAACGATCGACGGCCTCGACGCGCACGGGAAACCATTTCACAGCGACTGGACTGGCCGCTATGATGGCAGCGATTACAAAGTGACAGGCGATCCCTCAAGCGACACGCGCGCGGTCAAGCGCGTGGATGATCGCACCCTGCAGTTCTGGTCGAAGAAAAACGGCAAGCTGGTGAACTCTGGTCGCACCAGCGTTGCGGCGGATGGAAAAACGCGCACCGTGGATGTGACCGGCATAGGCGCCAAAGGAAAGAAATCCCACGCGCACGCCGTTTATGATAAAGCCTAACGAATGAAGAAAACGAAGGGCGCGAAGCGCCAAATCAAGCGCGATTTATCGGCGGCGAAAGACGCGCGCGGCGGCGCTTGCAAAACGCCGGCGCCAGGCGGGCCGACGCCGATTCCGTATCCGAATTAGTCGAGAGGACATTGTCGATCTTGCGCGAGCGGGCGGGAAGAAGTTCTCGCCCGTTTGTGCTTGGGCGTGGGTTTGGCCGCGGAAATGTGGTTAGATCGACATCGTCGAACAGATGCCGAAGAATTTCCTGGCCGAGCTTAAGCGGCGCAACGTTTACAAAGTCGCGATCACTTATGCGGTGGTGAGTTGGCTCGTCCTTCAGGCGGCGTCGATTCTCTTTCCCACTTTCGAAGCGCCCTCATGGCTCATGAAAGCGCTGGTCGCCGCGCTGGCGCTTGGTTTTGTTTTCGCGGCGTCAATCTCATGGGCGTTCGAAATGACGCCGGAAGGAATGAAGCGCACGGAGGACATTTCGCCCGATGAGATCCAGGCGCTGCCTTATTGGAGTAAACGAAAGTTCGCCGCGGTCATCGCCGGCATCGCGATCATTGCCGCAGGGTTGCTCGCGTTTGAGTTATTGCGTGGGCCAAGATCGACAATCAGTTCCGGTGCGAACAGCAAATCGATTGCGGTGTTGCCATTCGAAAATCTGAGCGAGGAGAAGGGCAACGCTTACTTCGCCGAGGGAATCCAAGACGAAATCCTGACGAGGCTGGCGAAAATCGCGGATCTCAAAGTGATCTCGCGCACTTCGACGCAACGATTCAAGAGCGCGCCATCAGATTTGCGCGACATCGCGAGACAGTTAGGCGTGATGCACATCGTCGAAGGCAGCGTGCAGAAAGCGGGCGACCAGGTGCGGGTGAACGTGCAGTTGATTAACGCCCTAACGGATGCGCATCTCTGGGCCGACACATACGACCGTCGTTTGATCGACATCTTCTCTGTCGAAAGTGAGATCGCGAAAACGATTGCCGATACTTTACAGGCGAAGCTGACCGGTTCGGAGAAAACGGCGATGGCCAAGACGCCGACGGCGAACACGGAAGCGTACGAGCTTTATCTCAAAAAACACTCGCTTTGGGAAAAGCGAACGGGCGACAATATTCCGAAAGCGATCGCGTTCTACCAGGAGGCGATCGCGCGCGATCCGAATTATGCGCTGGCCTACGCTGGCCTGGCCCAAGCTTACATTCTCCTTCCGTTTTACGGCAATGCGGACCGATTCGACGCTTACTTGAAAGCCAAAGACGCCGCAGTCAAAGCACTCAGTCTGGATTCCAATCTGGCCGGAGCGCACGCCGCTCTCGGAAAAGTACTCTTCTTCAGCGAGATCGATCTCGCGGGAGCGATGCGCGAATACAAACGCGCAATCGATCTCGAACCGAACGATGCGACCGCACATCATTGGTTAGGCAACGACAGTCTGGCAGCGCTCGGGCAGTTCGAGGAGGGAATCGCCGAAGGGAAGCGCTCGGTCGAGTTGGATCCGTTGTCGATCGTGATCAACGTGGACTTGGGCGAAACGTTCTATTACGCGCACCGCTATGATCAGGCGGCCAAGCAAATGCGAAAAGCGCTCGCGATCGATCCAAGTTCGTTCTACGCGCACTACAACAACGGCATCGTTCTTCAACTAATGGGCGACGTGCGCGGTGCGATTGCCGAATACGAAAAGGCAAAGCAGTTAGGCGGCGACATCCCGCTTGTGTCCGCGCTTTGCGCGTCGGCTAAAGCTCTGGCTGGTGACAAAAATGCCGCGCTGCGAATGCTGCGCGATTTCGATGAGCTAAGTAAGCACCGCGAAGTGGTGGGCTACTGCCGCGCGCTGCTTTATCTCAGCCTGAACAATAAAGATGAAGCCGTGCGTTGGCTCGAACAGGGTTTGAAAGAACGCGACGGCTCCAACATCTGTTGGATCAAAGTCGATCCGCTGCTCGATCCGTTACACGGCGATTCGCGATTCGAAGCGCTCGTGCAAAAGGTCGTTAGGCCGAAAACACAATAGTGAAGATCGACAATTTCTTCGCCGAGCTAAAGCGGCGCAATGTTTACAAAGTCGCGGTCGCTTACGCGGTGGTGGCGTGGCTGCTCATTCAAATCGCGACGCAAGTCTTTCCGATTTTCGAGATTCCGAATTGGGCGGGCCGGCTGGTCGTTCTCTTGCTAATCCTTGGTTTTCCGGTCACGCTGATTTTCTCGTGGGCCTTCGAGATCACGCCGGAAGGAATCAAACGCGAATCGGAAATTGATCCGACGACATCGATCACGCATTCCACCGGGCGTAAGATCGCTGCTTTCACCGCGGTCGCGGCTGCGATCGCGGCGGCTCTGCTTGTCTTTCAATTGACTCGTGCAAGATCGACATCTCCATCTGCGGCCACGATCACAAACAAATCGATCGCGGTTTTGCCGTTCGATAATTTAAGCGGCGATCCGCAGAACGCGTATTTCAGCGAAGGCGTTCAGGACGAAATTTTGACCCGGCTGGCGAAGATCGCAGAGCTGAAAGTGATTTCGCGCACATCGACGCAGCGATTCAAGAGCGCGCCTAACGACTTGCGGCAGATCGCGCAACAGCTCGGCGTCGCAAACATTCTCGAAGGCAGCGTGCAGAAAGCGAATGACCAGGTCCGCGTGAATGTGCAGCTCATCAACGCGCTGACCGATGCTCATCTCTGGGCCGACACTTACGATCGCAAATTGACTGACATTTTTGCAGTCGAGACTGAGATCGCGAAAGCGGTTGCCGATGTGTTACAGGCAAAGTTAACCGGCTCCGAACAGCACGTCATCGCCGCGCGGCCGACTGCGAATGCTGAAGCGCATCAGCTTTATTTAAAGGGCCGATTCTTTTGGAATAAGCGCACCGGGGGCGACCTGAAGAAGTCGATCGAATATTTTGAGCAAGCCATCGCGGCGGACCCGAACTACGCACTCGCCTACGCGGGAGTGGCCGATGGTTACGTGTGGCTACCCGGTTACACGGCCGGCACTCCGCGCGATTGTTATCCGAAAGCGGCCGCCGCGGCAAAGAAGGCGCTCGAGCTGGACGACACTCTCGCTGAAGCGCATGTCTCGCTGGCGCTCGCGATTTGGCTTTACGGTTTCGATTCCGCTCAAGCGATCAGGGAATTTCAACGCGCGATTGAGCTGAACCCAAATTACGCGATTGCGCATCAGCAGTACGGCAACAACACGTTGTCCGCATTAGGCCGGTTCGAGGACGCGATCGCGGAGGGAAAGCGAGCGGTCGAGCTGGATCCGCTCTCGCTCGTCATCAATTCGGATCTCGGCACTGATTACTATTACGCGCGCCGCTACGATGAAGCGATCGCGCAGCTGCGCAAAACGCTGGAAATGGATCCTGGTTTTTACATCGCGCATCTCGTTCTTGGTCAGATGTTGGACGCGAAAGGCACTCACGACGCCGCGATTGCGGAGTTGCAAAAAGCGCGAGCATTGAACGACGATCCTTCGGTACTCGGAGTGCTCGCGCGCGCTTATGGCCTCGCTGGTAATAAGACGGAGACCGAAAATCTTCTGAATCAACTGAAGACGCTATCGAAAGCGCGTTATGTCTCCGCTTACAGCTTTGCCCTTTGTTATATTGGACTCGACGACAAAGAGCAGGCGCTGCGTTGGCTTGAACAAAGTTATCAGGATCGCGCTGGCTCTGACATAGGATATATCAGAGTTGACCCGCTGTTCGACCCACTGCGCGGCGATCCGCGCTTCGAAGCGCTCGCCGAAAAAATTGTTCCGATGCGCGAATTCCGCGCGAGTTCCAAATGAAGATCGACAACTTCTTTGCCGAGCTGAAGCGGCGCAACGTTTACAAGGTGGCGGTCGCGTACGCAGTCGTCGCGTGGCTCACGATTCAGGCGGCGTCGATTCTTCTTCCGACCTTCGAAGCGCCGGCGTGGGTCATGAAGGTCATCGTCATGTTGGTCGTGCTCGGTTTTCCAGCAGCGTTAATTTTTTCGTGGGCGTTCGAAATCACGCCGGAAGGAATCAAACGGGAATCCAAGATTGAGCCTAACAAGTCCATCTCCGCTCATACCGGCCGAAAGATCGTTGCGCTCACCATCGCGCTCGCGGTCGTCGCCGCCGGTCTGCTCGCCTTCAATATTTTTCGCGCAAGATCGACATCTTCTCCAACAAACGCCGCGCCGCCTAACAAGTCGGTCGCCGTGCTGGCTTTCGCCAATCTGAGCGATGACAAGGGCAGCGAATATTTTTCCGACGGCATCAGTGAAGAGTTGCTCACGGTGCTGCAAAAAATCCCCGGCCTTCGCGTGGCGGCGCGGACTTCTGCTTTCTCATTCAAAGGCAAGAACGCGACCGCGCAGGAGATCGGACAAAAACTTGGCGTTGCGCATTTGGTTGAAGGCAGCGTGCGTAAAGCGGGCGATAGCGTGCGCATCGCGGCTCGCCTAACGAACACGGCATCAGGCGATGAGATCTGGTCGGAAAATTTTACGCGCAATTTGAAAGACGTCTTCGCGGTTCAGACTGAGCTCGCGGCGACGATCGTGGAACAGTTGCGCGGTCAACTCACCGGCGGCGCCGACGCAAATGCTAAAGCAGTCATTCAGGAGCAGGTGCAAGCCGCAGAAAAAGGCGGAACGAAAAACGTCGAAGCGCACGAGGCTTATTTGCAGGGCCGCTTTTTCATCAATCGCCACTCAGAAAAAGAAGTTGATCAAGCGCGCGCCGCTTTTGAACGCGCCGTGCAGTTGGACGCACAATTCGCGCTCGCGTGGGCGGGACTAGCGCAGACTCACGTTTGGGATTGCAACTATGCCTCCGGCGGCGGCCAGAAAGAATTCAACGCTCATCTGTCCGCTGCTCGTGAGGCGGTCGAACGCGCGCTATCCCTCGAACCAAATTTGCCCGACGCGCTCTACCCGCGGGCGATGATCGCGACAAACTTC
>JBEEGX010000059.1:0-27709 GCA_041167105.1 Verrucomicrobiota bacterium | reverse complement strand
CGGCCGGCGCGGCGATCGAAGCCGCGCGCTCGGCGATGAAGGGCGAACGCGCGTTTGTGCTCAATCGTCCGCCGGGACATCACGCCACCCGCGATCGCGCGATGGGTTTTTGTTACTACAGCAATGTCGCCATTGCCGCACTCGACGCCCTAACGAACGGCGCCGCGCGCGTGGCGATCTGGGATTTCGATGCGCACCACGGTAACGGCACGGAAGCCATTGTCGCGAATAACGAACGCATTCGCTTCGCATCGATTCATCAATTCCCGGCGTATCCCGGGACGGGGGCGAAATCGTTCGCTAACATCGGCAATTACCCGGTCGCCCCCGGAACGCCGCGAAAAGAACATGTCGATCTTGCGCGACGCGCATTAGATCGGCTGCTCGAATTTAAACCGAATCTCCTGTTGGTCTCGGCCGGTTTCGATGCCTATGCGCGCGATCCGCTCGTGCAAATGACGCTCGAGCGCGAGGATTTCGCGACGTTCGGCGAATGGTTGCGCAAGATCGACATCTCCACCGCCGCGATTCTCGAAGGCGGATACAGCGACGATCTGCCGGAATTGATCGATGCGTTTTTGACGAGTTGGGCGAGCGACTAGATACTCCCGCTCGCAATCGAACATCGGGCTGTAGTTCAGCTTGGTAGAACGCTTGAATGGGGTTCAAGAGGTCGTGGGTTCAAATCCCGCCAGCCCGAGATTTTTTTTCATCCACAGATTTCGCAGATTTACGCAGATTTTTTTTCTTTATGCTCAGTGCCGGAATCGTGGGACTGCCGAACGTCGGGAAATCGACGTTGTTCAATGCCGTCACCCGCACGCATAAAGCGCCGGCGGAAAATTATCCCTTCTGCACGATCGAGCCGAACCTCGGGATCGTGACCGTGCCCGATCCACGCCTAACGAAGCTGGCGGAGATGTCGAAGTCGCAAAAAATTGTGGCGACGGCGATCGAGTTCGTCGATATCGCGGGACTCGTGAAAGGCGCGAGCACGGGTGAAGGCCTCGGCAATCAATTCCTCAGTCACATCCGCGAAGTGGACGCGATCGTGCAGGTGGTGCGCTGTTTCGAGAGCGGCGACATTCATCACGTCAGCGGGTCGATTGATCCGGTGCGCGATATCGAAGTCATCAACACCGAGCTCGTGCTGGCTGATCTCGCATCGTTGCAGAAACGGCACGATCGCATCCAGAAGGAAGTGCGCGCCGGATCGAAGCAGGCGAAGATCGACAACGCGGTGATCGAGAAATTGCTGCCGCATTTGGACGCGGGAAAGCCGGCGATCACGGCGGATTTAACGCCGGAAGAAAAAGTGGCCACGCGCGAATTCTTTTTGCTTACGTCGAAGTCAACGTTGTTCGCCTGCAACGTCGCGGAAGCCGATCTCGCCAAAGGCGGCGCGCATGAACATGTCGATCTTGTGCGCAAATACGCGGCGCAACATTTCGGGACGGAGGCGGTGGTGATCAGCGCGCAAATCGAAAGCGAGCTTGTCGATCTTAGCGAGGAAGAAGCACTGGAGTATTTGCGCGGCGTCGGCGTGCAAGACAGTGGCGTGCACGATTTGATTCGCGCGACGTATCATTTGTTAGGCCTGCGCACGTATTTGACGACTGGCGACAAGGAAACGCGCGCCTGGACGATTCACGAAGGCGATAAAGCGCCACAAGCGGCCAGCGTGATTCATTCCGATTTCGAGCGCGGTTTCATCGCGGCGGAGACAATCCACTATGACGATTTGGTTTCGTTAGGCTCGTTCGCGAAAGCGCGCGAGAGCGGAAAATTGCGGATCGAAGGAAAAGATTACGTCGTGAAAGACGGCGACGTGATCGAGTTCCGCTTCAACGTCTAACGCTACTTGTGCTCGCCCTTCTGGATGCCTAACTGTTTTTCCAACTCGGGAGTCACTTCGAAAATCTTGTCACCGACAAACGTCCAAACTTTTGCGTTATCATTAACCATTCCAACCGAAACAATCACTTTGTCGTGCAAGCTAGTGTAAACGCACGTCTCCAGAGGTCGATTACTCACGATTTGAGACATTGAAACTCCGATTGGCTTTTCGCCTTTGTAGCCTTTCGGCGCTGGAGGCTGCCGTAATAACGTATTCGAAAGCGCATCGACGCGCTCCGCCTTCGAGCCATCGGCCGAGACCGTCACGCGGAAGTGACCACCCAGAATGATCTCACTGTTCGAGTACGCTAGCGCATAAACAAGGAATCCACTTCCATCTGGATCTTCAAGGACGACGTACTTGTACGGAATCTTGAATAGCTTGCCCTTTAGAGCTGCGATTGCGGTGTCGCGCGCATGTTTACGCTCAGGAGTTGTCGCCCCTTTCTCGGGCGTCTTATTTAAGCGTGCCAGTTCCGCGCCGAGGCGTTTTACCGTTTCTAAGTCGAATTCGCGAATCTCGCTCGCGAACACCGCGATCGGCGAAAGCGCTATCGCCAATACAATAGAAATTCGAAGTAATGACATCACGCCCCGTCGTAAAGAATCCGTCCGCATTGTTCGCAGTTGACGATTTCCTTGCCGGCTTTCGCGTGCACCGCGGTCGCGGTCGTGACTTTCATGTGGCAACCGGTGCAGATGCCATGCTCGATCGGCACAATGGCGGCGTCGCCTTTGCTTTCGAATAAGCGATCGAAGCGGTCGAGCAAATCTTCATCAATCTTCGTCGCGATATCCGCGCGCTCCTTTTTCAATTCGTCGAGCCGCGCCTGCAGCGTTTTCGATTTCTCTTCAAGATCGACAAGTTGACGTGAGATCGAGTCTTTAGTCGCCGTCGCTTTTTTTTCCTCTCCGCCGAGCTGCGTCTTGAGTTTTTCGGCCTGCTCCATCAACTCGAGCTCATGGTCCTCGATGCTGGTGATTTCTTTTTCGTAGCGCTCAATTTCGTGACCGATAGCCTGGAACTCCTCGTTCTTGCGCGTCTCATATTGTTGGGTGCGCAGTTTGGCGATGCTGTCGCGGCGCGTATTGGCATCGAGTTCGAGTTTCTTGCGATCGACTTCAATCTGCCGCCCGTGTTGCTTTAAGGTTTCCACCGCGGCGGTGGTGGACTCGAGCTGTCCGTCGAGATTTTTTCGCTGCAACGGCAGCGTTTTGATTTCGTTATCGATCTGCCGGATTTTTTGTTGTCGATCTTGCAGGACGAGGAGTTGTTCGAGCTCCGGATGCACGGGCCGCAACGTTATGAGTGAGGCGGTGTGCCGTCAATCATTGCGTCGAACGCGGCACTTCAGGTCGACCTTGCCGTCGCCATTCGCAAAATCCAGCGATAGAGCAGAAACGCGATGACCGCGAAAGCGATTCCGCCAATGATAATCGCTGCCGTTTCAAAGCCCGCGCCGACCAGCGCGAGTGGTGCTCCAATACCCGAGAACACGACGATGGCAGAGATGACGACGCCGATGACGCTCTCGCCCACGATCAAACCGGACGCGAGCAGCACGCCCAGTTGCTTAGCCGCTTCCGGTTTGGCGGTGCGATCGGCGCGGCGGTCGAAGAGCCAACCGGCGACAGCGCCGACGACGATCATGAGCGTGCTTGCCGTGGGCAAATAAATTCCGAGACCGACAGCGAGCGGCGGTATACGCATGTGCTTGGTCGTGCGCGAAAGAATTTCGTCGGCCAAAATAATGCAGATGCCGATGATTCCACCGATTCGGATCAGGCTCCAATCGATATCAGCGGCGATGACACCTTGCGCTAACGACGAAATCAAACCCGCTTGCGGCGCGGGCAACGGATGCGCGCGCAATTCCGCGCCCGGCGCGCCGACAAAGCCGTAGGCATGATTGACAAGATCGAGAACCGGCGGGATGACGAACGCGCCGGCGATTACGCCGATGATCAACGCGACCTGTTGCTTCCACGGTGTCGCATCGACGAGCTGACCGGTCTTGAGGTCTTGCAAATTGTTGTTGGCGATCGCGGCGACGTTAAAAATGACCGCCGTGGTGAAGAGCGCGAAAGCCATGAGGGCTTTGTAAGACTCGGGTCCAACGTAGGGCTTAATTCCAAACACGAGGAGTAACGCCGCGCCGATCACGACCAAAATGCCGATGCCGGAGAGTGGACTGTTCGACGACCCGATGAGACCGGCCATGTAACCGCAGACCGCGGAGACGAAGAAGCTCATCAAGACGACGTAGGCCACACCGCCGATGATGAGCGCAGGCAAATGTGCGCCGAGACCGCTCGCGTTACCGAAGGAGCCCAGCAACCAGCCGATCGGCAGCATGCAAAGCAGTGTGACGAGGCCGACGATTCCGATGGGAATGTCGCGCTCGGTGATGGGAAGCGTGTCGGCTTTTCCGGCTTTGCGCGCGCGCGATGCCGCCATCGCGCTCGTTAGGCCGCTCGCGACCGGCTTAACGAGTTTCAACAATGTCCAAATCGCCGAAACGCCGATTGCGCCGGCACCGATGAAACGCACTTTTGTGCTCCATGTTTTTTGCGCGAGCGCACCGGCGGCAGTCGTTAGATCGCCGACGATCGCGGAATAATGCGGCACGCCCCAGCCCCAGCCGATTAACGCGCCGATAAGCATGGCGATTCCGACAGAAAGACCGACGAGGTGGCCGATGGCGAGAAGGGCAAAGGAAAGTGAGAAATCGTAGCCGCTGACTGCGCCGCGTCGGCCGATTCGAAATGTTTGCGCGACATCGGCCGCGAACATTTGCGTCGCGACGATGACCGCGAAGACCGCAGCGACGATTGAGCCCCACAACACAGCGAGCAGACCAGCGCGGCCATGTTCGACTTCGGACGCGTGTTCCGAATCGCCGCTGCTGCCGACCTTGAGCACTTCCGCGCAAGCTACGCCTTCGGGATACGGCAAATCCGAATTCGTGACCAACGCGCGTCGTAGCGGGATCGAGTACATCACGCCGAGAATTCCGCCGAGGGCGCAAATCCAAAACGAAGTCCAGAAAGGGAAGTCGGTCCAGAAACCGATCATGATCAGACCGGGCAGAACGAAAATAATCGACGACAATGTTCCGGCGGCGGACGCGACGGTTTGAACGATGTTGTTTTCCTGAACGGTCGCATCGCGGAATGCGCGCAAGATCGACATGGAGATGACCGCGGCGGGAATGGAGGTGGAAAATGTCAGCCCGGCTTTGAGTCCGAAGTAAACATTCGCAGCCGTAAACACGAGCGTGATGAGCACGCCGATAATCAGGCCGCGCACCGTGAGCTCGTGCCGTTTGTCGCCGTAAACTTTCTCGCTCATGACGAAGTTGTAGTTGTCGATCTTGTACTTGTCGATCTAACGATTCAACTCGAAGCTGCGCGAATGGATCCGGCCAATCCGCCGCAGGAATATCCCGACATTGTTGGCGCACGGCCGACGAATCCGTTAGCCGCAAATTTTCGTCCGTTCATTCCCGCGCGCGCGCATTTACCGGAGTTGACCGTGCCGCATTTGCTCGTGGGCACGCTGCTTGGAATCGTCTTTGGCGCGTCGTCACTTTATCTCGTGCTCAAAGTCGGATTGACCGTGAGCGCTTCCATTCCGGTCGCCGTCTTGTCGATCACGATCTTCCGCACATGGTCGAAGGTGTTCGGCACCCGCGACGCGAACATTCTGCAAAACAACATCGTGCAGACCGCCGGTTCGGCCGGCGAATCGATCGCCTTCGGTCTCGGCGTGACCATGCCGGCAATCATGATTCTCGGATTCGATCTCGAGATCTGGCGCGTAATGTTAGTGTCGATCTTAGGCGGCTTGTTAGGCATTTTGATGATGATCCCATTGCGCCGCGCGATGATTGTCGATCAACACGGCATTCTGAAATATCCGGAAGGCACCGCCTGCGCCGAGGTGTTGAAGGCGGCGGCGACAAAAGAATCGCTCGCGCTCGCTGACCAAACACAGACCACGACCGACGCCAAAATCGTGAACGAAGAAGCGGCCAGCGGCGGCAAAATTATCTTCAGCGGATTCGGCATCGGCTTCATTTACTACGCGATCGAGCGTGCGTTTTACGGCTGGAAAGAGATTCCGGAAAAGATTTTCCGCGCGCCGTTCAAAGGCGCATCGGTCGGCGTCGAGATTAATCCCGCCCTGTTGGGCGTCGGCTACATCATCGGGCCGCGCATTGCATCGCTTATGTGCGCGGGCGGCGTGCTCTCGTATCTCGTTTTGATTCCGGCGATCAAATTCTTCGGTGAGCACATCGTCGGGGCGCTTGCGCCCGGCACCATGCCGATTGCCGATATGACGCCAGACGACGTGCGCACTGCCTACGTGCTTTACATTGGCGCGGGCGCGGTCGCCGCCGGCGGCATTATTAGTTTGTTCCGCTCGCTCCCGACGATCTGGCACGGCATGAAAGGCGGCTTTGCCGATTTGTTAGGTCGACACGGCCCGAGTGAAGATCGACAACGGACCGACCGCGATTTGTCGATGCGCGTCGTCGTCATTGGCTGCCTCGCCGTCATCGCCGTCATCATGGCCGTGCCGCAATTAAATCTGCAGGGCAATTTGTTAGGCGCATTTCTCATCGTCGTCTTCGGCTTTCTCTTCGTCACCGTCTCGTCGCGTTTAACCGGCGAGATCGGCTCGTCCTCCACACCCACTTCGGGGATGACGGTCGCGACTCTGCTCCTCACGTGTTTCGTGTTTCTCACCGTCGGCTGGACCGCGCCGCATTATTACGTCACCGCGTTGTCGATCGGCGCCATCGTTTGTATCGCCATCTCGAATGGCGGCACGACCTCGCAGGATTTGAAGACCGGCTTTCTCGTCGGCTCGACCCCGCGCGCGCAGCAGATCGCAATTCTTTTCGGCACACTCGCGTCCGCGCTCGTGCTCGGCTACGTGCTGCTGTTTCTCAACAACGGCAACACCGTCTACCTGCCAACAATTGGTTACACGCAATTGACGGAGCGCAGCGCGTCGCCGCCCGGCATTCCGTTGCAACCGTACACCGAGAACGTCAAACCAAACGGCAACTTCCGCCTCCTCACCGTAACCCCCGCGATGCAGGTGCCCAATGTCGCGCCCGGCGAATATCTCGTCAGTGAAGATGGTTCGATCACGTACAAGATCGACAGAAACATTCCGCGCGATTTGCGCGCGCCGCCTAACGAACTCGGCGGCACGGAAAAATTGCGCGGCGTGCAAGCGTCGTCGGATAAAAATATCTATCGCGTTTGGCAGCGGACCGATCCGAGCGGCGGCGCAGCGCAGCGTTACCTCGTTAACGCCGACGGCGTGCCCGTTTACCTTGTCGATCCAGGAATCAACGGCACGCACAAGGTTCGGCCGGACGGCTCGAGCGTCATCAAATTCGACGCGCCGAAAGCGACGTTGATGTCGTACATCATCAAAGGAATCCTCAGCCGAAAATTGCCGTGGGCGCTGGTCTTGTTAGGTGTGATGATCGCGGTCGTGCTCGAGATGTGCGGCATTCCCTCGCTCGCGTTCGCCGTCGGCGTTTATCTGCCGCTCTCTTCCTCCAGCCCCATTTTTATCGGCGGAATCGTGCGCGGATTAGTCGATCGCTATCTCAAATTGAAATTCCGTCACAAAAACCTTTCCGATGTCGAGCTCACGGCCGAAGGCGACAAAGGTCCCGGCATTCTGCTCGCATCCGGTTATATCGCCGGCGGCGCGCTCGCGGGAATTATCATCGCCATCATGCAAGGCAGCCCGGGCCGTTTCGGCGAACGTCTCGCCACGTTCAGCAAAACGCTCGAAGATTGGTCGAACGCGCATAACGCATTTTTCGCGGGCGGAAACGCGGACCTGCTTGCGTGCTTACCGTTTCTGGTGATCTGCGCGCTGCTCTACCTCGTCGGTAGCGATTTGCTCATGCGGCCGAAAGCGCCGCGCTAGTAAGTTTCCACCGGCGAACGTTTGCCGTCTTCCGCGCTGCGCTCACGCGCGCGTTCTTCGCCGAGAACCGCCGCACGCAAATCCCAAACCTCATTGTCGATCTTGCGGAAGGCCGCATCGGAAAATTTATGCGGCGGCGCGAGATTTTTTTTGAATCGCGCAACGCTGGACAACGCCCGATCGATTTGCGGGCGCGGTAATTTTTCCAAAGTGCGATGCGCCTCTTCAATTTTCGGCACGCGATGGCAAATCATGGCCAGATCATTTCCCGCGCCCATCGCCAGCCGAATCGTTTCTTCGAGCGAGTATTCATTCAAGATCGCGCCCATATCCAGGTCGTCAGTCATGATCAATCCTTCGAAATGCATTTCTTGGCGCAGCAAATCGGTCACGACGCGCCGCGACAACGAGGCCGGCGTTTTCTCCTTCTCAAAAACCGGATACCAGCCGTGACAGATCATCATGCTGTCGATCTTGCGGATTAATTTGCGAAACACCCCGAGCTCCGCTCGATCCAATTCCGCACGCGACCTGTCGATCTTCGGCAGATCTTCGTGCGCATCGATCGTCGCCGCCGAATATCCCGGGAAATGTTTTCCACAGCTCGCGATTCCTTGTTTGCGCATCGCCTCATTGAATGCGCCGGCGTTGCGCACCACTTCATCGACATCTTTGCCGTAACAGCGGCCGCGCAATGAATTGTCGGCGTTATCATCGAAAGAAATGTCGAGCACGGGACACAAATCCAAGTTGAATCCGAACAGGCGCAGCAAACGTCCCGTGATGTCGCCGTGACGTTTGATAAGATCGACATCTCCTTTTTCGCGGAGCTGTTGCGCATTCGGCGGCTCGTTGCCGATTAAGCGCAAACGCGACACGCGTCCGCCTTCCTGATCAATCGTGATAATCGGATCGACCTCGCTTAAATCGCGCAGGTCGTCGATGAGCTTCCGCAATTGCGCTGCGCTCTCAATATTTCGTCCGAACAAAATGAACGCGCCCGGTTGCACTTCGCGAAATAGTTTCGCGGTCGCGGCGTCGAGTTCCTTGCCGGGAACTCCGGTCATGATGAGTTGACCGAGCGAATCGCGCTTCATACGTTCCGCCAACGTAGATGTCGATCTTGCCGCCGAAAAATAAAAAACGCATCGGCATTTACGGCGGCAGTTTCGATCCGATTCATCACGGCCACCTTATTCTCGCGCGCGATGCGCTCGAGCAACTCGAGCTCGACCAATTAATTTTCGTTCCGGCAAATGTTTCGCCGTTCAAGAATCGCACAGTGGCTTCGCCCGAAATGCGATTGTCGATGTTGCGCGCAGCCGTCAAAGACGAACCGAATCTCGCGGTGGACGATTGCGAAGTGCGCCGCGCGCCGCCGTCGTATTCGATCGATACGGTGAATGAGATTCGCGCACGCGAACCGAATGCCGAATTGGTTTGGTTGATCGGCGAAGATCACGTGGACGATCTGCCGAAGTGGCATCGTTTCGAAGAATTGAAGCGACTCGTTAGGTTCGCGGTCCTCGCGCGCAGCGGCAACGAAGCGGATCACGATTATCCGATTATCTGCCGCAAGATCGACATCTCCGGCACCGACATCAGAAAGAGAGTTGCGTCCGGGCGTCCGATTCGGTATCTCGTACCGCCAGCAGTGGAAGAAATCATTCGCCAGGGAAATCTCTACCGGGAGGGCGCGAAATAACTTCCGAAAATCTAGCTCGCACTTGCGCCGAGCTCGCCTCGAACAAAAAGGCGGAGGAGATCGTGGTGATGGACCTTCGCGAAATTTCCACCTTCACCGATTTCTTTGTGATCTGTTCGGCCACATCCGAGCCGCACCTGAAAGCGATCGCCGGCGAAATCGAAACGCGATTAAAACAAGACCATCACGTGCGTGCCGCGGCCGTGGATGGATTTCCGGCGAGCCAATGGATCGTGATCGATTATCTGCAGGTGGTCGTGCACATCTTCCACAAGGACAAACGCGAGTTCTACTCGCTGGAAGATTTGTGGGGCGACGCGACGCGGGTGGAGTGGGAATCCGCTAGCGCGACGCGGTAGATGTCGATCTTGCCCTTGTCGATCTTGCGATCGGCGTTCGTTAGGGCTTTTTCTCGTGTTCTTTCGCTTCGCGCTCAGCGCCCGGCGCCGGTGACGCCGCGCCGCCTGGCTTGATGTCGACCAGCTCAACTTCGAAAACCAAAGTCGAATTCGCGCCGATATCCGGCGGCATGGCGCGCTCGCCGTAGGCCAGACCCGATGGAATAAAGAGTTGATACTTCGCGCCCTTCTTCATCATTTGCAGCGCTTCGGTCCAGCCCTTGATCACGCCGCCGACTGGAAAGGTCGCCGGTTCGCCGCGTTTGTATGAGCTGTCGAACTCGGTGCCGTCGATCAATGTGCCGCGATAATTCACCGTCACTGTGTCCGTGGCGGCGGGCGATGCGCCGCTGCCATCCTTCAACACTTTATACTGCAAACCACTCGCGGTCGTTTTCACCCCGGGCTTGTTCTTGTTGTCGGCGAGATATTTTTCACCTTCGGCTTTGTTCTTCTCGCCCGCTTCCTTCTGCTTATCGGCCATCTGTTTTGAAAATGCGGTCATGGTTTCGCGCACTTCGTTTTCATTGAGCAACGGCTTATTCGCCATCGCATCCTTCACCCCCGCCATGAGCGCGTCGGCATTCAAGTCCACGTTCTGCTTCTTGAAATTGAAGCCGATGTTCAGGCCAATGCTGTAGCTGACCTTGTCCTTCAAATCTTTCAGCTGCCCAGTAGACCCCGGGCTCGCCGCCGGTGAAGGCGATTTTTCTTGCGCGTTGAGTGTCAGCGCCAGCAAAACTGTCGCGGTCGAAATGAGAAAAGCTTTCATAGTTAGATTAATCACGCTGCGGTTGCTCGCGGGGAGCGAGGAAGTTGCATGCTAGTGGATAAAATTCACCGGTCAAGCCGCACTCGAATGTGGGTCATCCCTGCTGTGTTTATGGTGATCTCGACCAGCGTTTTCGCCATCAGCATTTCGCGCGAAGATGCGCGCGCGATCGGCCGCAAAGTCTGGCAGAACGAATGTAACGGCACCGTTTCCGGGCTGACATCCTGGAATGAAGGCGAAGATTTCGCTTCGTTAGGCATCGGCCATTTTATTTGGTATCCGGCGGGGAAGCGCGGCCCGTTCGACGAAAGTTTTCCGAAATTGGTCGCATTCTTCGCGCAACATCATGTCGATCTTCCACCGTGGCTGATCGAGGCCCGGGCGTGTCCGTGGAATTCGCGGGCCGAGTTCATGCGTGCGCGCGATTCTTCGCTCGTGATCCAACTGCGCAGCCTGCTCGCGAACACGATCGATCTCCAGACGCAGTTTCTGGTCGAGCGATTGCAAAGTTCGCTGCCGAAAATGCTCGACGAAACCGCGCCGGCAAATCGCGCGCGCGTGCGGCAACAATTCGAACGCGTGGGCGCGAGCGCGAATGGCTGCTACGCGCTGATCGATTACGTGAATTTCAAGGGCGAAGGCGTGCTCCACACCGAGCGCTACAACGGCAAGGGCTGGGGTTTGCTGCAGGTCTTGGAGACGATGCGGCCTAACGAGCCGGACGCGGCCAAGGAATTCGCGCAGGCCGCCATGTCGATCTTGCGCAGGCGCGTGGAGAATTCTCCGCCGGCGCGTCATGAGTCGCGCTGGCTGCCCGGTTGGCTAAATCGAGTAAATGGCTACAGTCGCGGCTAATCTCATGCGTCGCACCGCAATCGTCTTGCTCATGTGCTCGGTCGTTGCGTCGCACGCGCAATTGTTCGGGCCGCGCTCGCCCACGCCCGCGCCGCAAGCTCAGCCGCAACTTCGCAAAGCCGCCGAGCTCATTCGCAAACAGGAGGCGATCAAGATCAATCAGAATTTGCTCAAACAAGTCACACCCGATAATTCGCACATCGTTGTCTCGATCCCGAAACAGCGCGCCTATCTCATGCTCGGCGATCAAATCACGATCGACGCGCCGATCTCGTCCGGCAAACGCGGCCACTCCACTCCGCAAGGTCACTTCAGCGTCCTGGAAAAAGATCCGAGCCATCACTCCACACTTTACGGTGACTATGTCGATCGAAGTGGTCGCGTCGTGCGCGGCGGTGTGAGCGCGCGCATCGATTCCGCGCCGAGCGGCACGCATTTCCAAGGCGCGGCCATGAAATGGTTTCTGCGCCTAACCGGTGACGGCGTCGGCATGCACATCGGCATTTTGCCGGGCTATCCCGCTTCGCACGGCTGCGTGCGCGAATCGGTTGAAGGTGCGAAATTATTTTACGATCACGCCAAAGTCGGCACGCACGTCGACGTGGGCGATTACTGAAGCGCTCGTCGCAACAAATCGAACGCGGCTTGCGCCGCTAAATCCTTGAACGTCTCGCGGTCGCTCGGGAAAAATAATTTCTTCACCTCCGTCTCGTTAGGCGACGCCAGCGCGACGTAAACTGTGCCGACAGGTTTGTCTGTCGAGCCGCCGCTCGGTCCCGCGATCCCCGTGGTCGCCAATGCATATGTCGATCTTGCGCGAGCACGCGCGCCTTCCGCCATGGCACGCGCGACCTCTTTGCTGACCGCGCCGTGTTGGTCGATTAATTCCGGCGCGACATTCAACATGTCGATCTTCGCTTCATTCGCGTAGGTGACGTAACCGGCGAGAAAAACTTCCGACGCGCCCGGAACATTCGTTAACCGATTTGCCAAATGCCCGCCGGTGCATGATTCGGCAACCGCCACGGTCTCGCAGCGCTTCTTCAACAACTTCACGAGAACCTGCTCGAGCGTTTCGTCCTCCGTCGAAAAGATCGACAATCCAATTTCGCGGCGAATGATTTCATCCGCGAACGCGATCGCGCTCGGTTCGCCGATGATGCGCACATCCACCTCACCCGGTCGAGCGCAATAGCCCAGTTCAACATCGCGAATCTTCTCGCCGATCGCTTTCTCGACGATCGATTCGCCCATCATCGCGATGCGATAGACTCGCCGCTCGATTTGCGGTGGCGAAACGATCCCGCGCAAGATCGACATAACACTTTCGCGGAACATCGGCTGCAATTCGCGCGGCGGTCCAGGCAAGACGAACACATGCGGTTTCGGTAAATAAAATCCCGGCGCCGTTCCGTTGTTGTTAGGCAAAACCCGCGCGCCGCGCGGTACCATCGCCTGTCGCGAGATGCGATCGGTGAATCTGATCCCGCGTTTCGTCAGACGCTCCGCGATTCCGCGCATGATTTCTTCGTTATGCACGAGCTCAACTCCGCAAACATCCGCGACCATTTCGCGCGTGATGTCGTCGGTTGTCGGACCGAGTCCGCCCGTTACGAAGACGATGTCCGCTTGTGGCAAAAGATCGACAAGTGCATCTCGGATCGCTTCGCCGTCGGGAACGGTGCGTTGCTCGGCAATGCGCAAACCGAGCGGCAAAATTTCGCGCGCGATAAATGCAAGATGTCGATCTTGCACATCGCCGAGCAAAAGCTCAGTGCCGGTGTTGATGAGGACGACGCGCATTGAGCAGCCAACGTTCAACGTCCAACGCTCAACGTCTAATTGCTTCTGAATTGAACGTTCAAAGCTGAACGTTGAGCGTTTTCCGCTGCCGGTTAGGCCGCGTCTTTGTCCTGCTTCTTCCGAATGAGCGGAAGCTTTTTCCCTTCGACTACCGCGCGATTGATCGTGACTTCGGCGATATCTTCGCGGCTCGGCACGTCGTACATGATGTCGAGCATGATGCGCTCGAGCATCGAACGCAGCGCGCGCGCACCGGTCCCTTTCGTTACCGATTGGGCCGCGAGCGCACGCAGTGCGTCCTTTGTCACGGTGAGTCGCACACCTTCCATGGAGAACAGCTTGGTGTACTGCTTGATCATCGCATTCTTCGTCTCGGTCAAAATTTGCACCATCTCGTCTTCGGTCAGCGCATCGAGCGAACTCAGGACCGGTAAACGGCCGATGAATTCCGGGATCATTCCGAACGCGAGCAAATCTTCCGGTTCGACATGTCGGACCGCTGCTTTGCGCAGTGCTTCCTCCGCCTCCAGGGTCGGGCCGCCAAAACCCATGACGCGGTTGCCGATGCGCTTCTGCACGATCTTGTCCAATCCGATAAAGGCGCCGCCGCAGATGAACAGAATTTTCTCGGTGTTGACCTGAATGTATTCCTGATGCGGATGCTTGCGCCCGCCCTGCGGTGGAACGTTACATGTCGATCCTTCAAGAATTTTGAGCAGCGCCTGTTGCACGCCTTCGCCGGAAACGTCGCGCGTGATCGAGACGTTGTCGGTCTTGCGACCGATCTTGTCGATCTCGTCAATGTAAACGATGCCGATCTCGGCGCGCTTCACGTCATAGTCCGCGTTCTGCAACAATCGCAAGATGATGTTCTCGACGTCTTCGCCGACGTAGCCGGCCTCGGTCAGCGTGGTCGCATCGGCGATGCAAAATGGAACATCGAGAACCTTGGCCAGCGTTTTCGCGAGCAAGGTTTTTCCGGAACCGGTCGGACCGATGAGCAGGATATTACTCTTCTCGATTTCAACATCGGCCAGCGGGTCCGGTTGAAACGCAGCCGAGCCATCGCCGCTCGGAGCGGCGGGCGCGAGCACGCGCTTGAAATGATTGTGCACCGCGACGGAAAGCGTTTTCTTCGCTACATCCTGGCCGATGACATACTGATCGAGCATTCGCCGAATATCTACTGGCTTCGGCACGCGAATATTCGACGACTGCCGGCGCGCGTCTTCGTTCAGCTCTTTGTCGAGAATGCTTTTGCAGACATTGATGCACGAGTCGCAAATATAAACGCCGGGGCCGGCGATTAATTTGCGGACTTCGGCGTGGCTCTTGCCGCAGAAAGAGCACATCGTGAGGTTGGAAGCGCGGGCCATAGGTAGCTCTTAAACGAGCAGCTTTTATTCCCCAATTTTGCGCGGCAATGCCGCTTCCGCCACGGCGGTGGAACGGTCGAGCGCCGGGGATTTTTCGCCGTCTAAAAGTTTCACTTCCTTGCGTGATTTGATCACTTCATCGACCAGCCCGTAAGTCTTCGCTTCCGCGGCCGACATGTAGTAATCGCGGTCGGAATCGAGGCGCACCTGGTCTTCCGATTTGCCCGTGTGCTGCGAAATGATGCGAATCAGGCGCTTCTTCAGCTTGAACATGTAATCGACCTGCCGCTCCACGTCGCTCGCTTGGCCCTGCGCGCCGCCGTGCACCTGATGGATCATGATGTCCGAATTCGGTAACGCGAACCGCTTGCCTTTAGTGCCGGCGCAAAGCAATACCGCCGCCATGCTCGCCGCCATGCCGAGGCAATACGTCGTCACATCGCACGTCAGAAATTGCATCGTGTCGTAAATCGCCAGACCCGCCGTGACCGAGCCGCCGGGCGAATTGATGTAAATATTGATGTCTTTCTTGCCGTCCTCCATTTGCAGGAAAAGCAATTGCGCGATCACCAGGTTCGCGATGTGATCGTCGATCGGCGTCCCGATGAACACGATCCGGTCCTTGAGCAACCGCGAATAAATATCGTAGCTGCGTTCGCCGCGTCCGGTCTGCTCCACCACCATCGGGATCAGGACCGACTGCGCGTTCGCGCTGTTGTTAGGCTCACTCATCATTTTTGCTCGGAAACCGGAGCTTCCGACTGCGTTTGCACGCTAACATTCGACTTCAGAAAATCAAGAACCTTGCCGAGCAGTATCTGTTCCGCGAGCGGGTTCAGGCCATCGTGCTCCTCCAGCTCGCGCCGCATTTTCTCGGGCGAAACGTCGTAGCGCGCGGCTTCGCTTCGCACTGCAAGATCGACATCTCGCTTCGCCACTTCGATTTTCTCCGCCTCCGCGATGCGGCTCAAAATGAATCGTGTCTTCAGCCGATGCGCCGCCATTCCGGCCGAGCCTTCCACGAGCTCCTTCTCCTTCGTCTTCAGAACTTCATCAGTGATGCCGCGCTCGCGATTGTGCTGCACTAATTCACCGAGCACGCGCCGCATTTCATTGCGCAACAACGGCGGCGGCAATTCGAAGTTCGTCTTCTCATGCAGATACTTCAC
This sequence comes from Verrucomicrobiota bacterium, assembly GCA_041167105.1. Taxonomy (GTDB): domain Bacteria; phylum Verrucomicrobiota; class Verrucomicrobiia; order Chthoniobacterales; family UBA10450; genus JAJPGZ01. The sequence continues at coordinate 11,773 of JBEEGX010000059.1, read as the reverse complement.
CACCTGCGCCTCCTTCGCGCGATCGATCTCGTGCTCCTTCTCGTGTTCGAGGTCGTGCTCCATCTGGTGCCGCAGCTCCTCCAGCGTTTTCCCCGGCAGCAATTTCGCGGCGAACTCATCGTTCACTTCCGGCAAAACCTTCTGCTTAATTTCGTTGAGCGTGACCGAGTAACTGATCTTTTTTCCGCGCAACTCCTCGATCATGAAATCCTGCGCAAGATCGACAATTACATTTCGCGTCTCGCCTTTGCGCTGCTCGACGAGCTGCTCGCAAAACTTCGGCGCGAAATTGTCCGCCGCCAGTCGCAGCCAGAATTTCTTTCCGCCCTGCAACGTCTTGCTCGCGCTCGGCGCAACTTCACTCAGCGGTTTGCCATTGACCGTCCCTTCAAAATCGATCACCACGAAATCTTCCATCTCCGCCGCGCGCTCCGGCACATCGACAAAATCCGCCGTCTGCTCACGCAACCGCTCCAACGCAAGATCGACATCTTCCTTTTTCACCTCCGCGCTCGGCAACTCCACCGGAATGTTTTTGTATTCCGGCAGATCGAACTCCGGCGCCGTCACCACCGTCGCGCGAAATCGCATCGACTTGTCCTCACCGATCTTGACATCTTCCAGGTTCGTTAGGCTAACCACGCGCAGATTACTTTGCTCAATCGCGTCGTGATAACTCTTCGACACCAACTTCTTCGTCAGCTCGTCCTCGATCTCCTTTTTAAACTTCGCCTCGATCACCTTCCGCGGCGCTTTCCCCGGCCGGTAACCCGGAATTTTCGCGAAGCGCGCGAACGAATTCGCGATCGCGTCCCATTCCTTCGAGACCTCGTCCGGCGGCACCTCGATGAAAAGGGTCGACGTTTGATCCGGCTGCTTTTCTACATTGACCTTCATTGCTTTACTAATTCGCCGCGGACATAAACCGCGCTCGGCAACATCGCACCAAACCAATACGCGATCTCCCGATAATCTTCGCAATTAAACACGCAAAAGTTCGCCAGCTTCCCGCGCTCGAGCGACCCGACCGTACCATGTCGATCCAACGAACGCGCCGCATTGATTGTCGCGCCTTTGATGGCTTCCGCCGGCGACATCTTCATCTGCGTGCACGCCAGCGAAACCACCATCGGCATCGAACAAGTCGGCGATGAGCCGGGATTAAAATCGGTCGCAAGCACAACATCCAATCCGGCATCAATCATCGCTCGCGCGCGCGGGTACGATGTCGAGCCAAGCGCGTAAACCGATCCCGGCAGTAACACCGGCTGCACATTCGCGCGTTTCAACGCCGCGATCCCCTGCTCATCTGTTTTCTCCAAATGATCTGCCGTGTTCGCGCCAAGTTCGGCCATCAACTGCGCGCCGCCGGAGTTCGACAATTGATCGACATGTCCGCGCAATTTCAGTCCAAGCTTTTTCGCCGCGCTCAAAACTTTTCTCGATTGCTCGACGCTGAAATACCCGCGCTCACAAAACACATCGCAAAACTCGGCGAGCTTTTCCTCCGCCACGCGCGGCAACATTTCATTCACTACAAGATCGACATATTCATCTGCGGAAGAAAACTCGCGCGGCGCGGCATGCGCACCGAGAAACGTCGGCACGATCTCAAGCGGCGTCTCGATCTGTTTCATCACGCGCAAAATCTTCAACTCGTGCTCGGTCGTTAGGCCATAGCCCGATTTCGCTTCGACCGTCGTCGTGCCGCACTTCAAAAACCAATCCGCGTGCTTCTTCGCCTGCGCTGCAAGATCGACATCGTCCGCCGCGCGCGTTTTCTCCACCGTCGACCAAATCCCGCCGCCGGCTTTCGCGATTTGTTCGTACGTCTCTCCCCGCGCGCGCCGCTCGAAATCATCAAGGCGATTCCCGGCGAAGACGAGATGCGTATGCGCATCGACAAAACCCGGCAGCACCACCCGCCCCCCAATGTCAACTTTCTCAACTTGACTGCTTAAAGCAGTCAAGTTTCGCTCGATTTCCTTTGTCTCGGCCACGATGTCGATCTTGCCGTCGCGAATGAGCATTCCGCCGTCCGGAATGACATCGAACGGCGTGACGAGCTGCGCCGCATGAACCACCGCAATCGTCTTCACGATTTGTTCAGCTTCGTTTCGACGATCTGTTGAATGCGTTTGAATTCGCTTTCCGATTGGCTTCCGAGCTTTTCCAGCTTCTCGCGCGACCCTGACTTGAATGTTTCGTCTTTCAGTCCGCCGAGATTGATTCGCACGTTCAATGCTGCGCCTTCGACACACGCGCGCGTTGCCAGTGCGCCGACGCCGACATCGGAGATCGAATTTGGATTTCCGTTCTCCGCCATGTCCGCGAGCAGCTCGTAAGATCGACAAGCAGTCTCCATCACGCGCAGCGGGATTTCCGCGGCGTATTTGTTCGCCGCTTCGATCGCATTTCCACGCGCCGTCTTTTCTTCGGTCGATTGTTTCGGCAACGCGAATGCCGCCATCACTTTGTTAAACGCGGCCGTGTCTTCATCGACCAGAAACAACAATTCGTCTTTCAATTGCTGCGCCTTCACCGCCCAATCGCTAAAAAACTTGAGCTTATCTTCCCACCCGCGCTTTCCGGCGGACAAATTCGCGACCATTCCGCCTAACGACGCCCCGAGCGCACCCATGAGCGCGGCGACCGAGCCGCCACCGGGCGCAGGCGAATCGCTCACTGTTTCATTGCAAAACTGGCGCAGATCCATTTTTACGAGCGATTTCTTTGGCGCAGCGGATTCCATTTTGAGTTCGATGATTTTTTCCTTCGGATCGAACAGCTTCAGTTCACTCAATCCCATCGAGCGGATTGCGATGTCGATCAACTCTTCCTCCGACGCGCCTTCTGACCAGTTTTGTTTGCGCAAAAAATATCGGCCGGCGTCGAGCAAAGATTTCTTCGGCACCATGCCGACTATCTCCGATCCGGTCACGCGCAGCCCGCGTTTGCTGGCCGATTCGACGCAGGCATCAAACGCCGCGTGCAACGGTGTGATGTCGATGTTCGTCAAATTTATCGAAACCTGTGCGATGCCATATTCCTCCACATACCAACCGATCGCTTTGACGTGCTTCAGCATTCCCGGCACGCGCACTGGCTCGCCTTTTTCATCGAGCACGGGTTTTCCCGTCGGCGTGCCGTCATGTGTTTTCACGCGGCCGTTTTCGCGAATATCGAACGCCACCGCGTTCGCACGTCGTACGGCTTTTGTGTTTAGATTAACATTGTAAGCGACTAGGAACTCCCGCGCGCCAATCGCAGTCGCGCCGGATTTCGCGTTGAACTCCGCCGGACCGAAATCCGGCTTCCACGCCGGATTTTTAATCTTCTCGCCAAATCCTTCGTATTCCCCGGCGCGAACAACCGCCAGATTCTTGCGCGCCGGATTTTTCGCCGCCCGCTCGTAAAGATAAACAGGAATCTTTAATTCCTCGCCGACGCGCTTTCCCAATTTCTCCGCACACGCGATCGCTTCCTCCCAACTCACATTGCTCACCGGAATGAACGGACAAACATCGGTCGCGCCCATTCGTGGATGCGCGCCTTTGTGTTTGCGCATGTCGATCAACTCCGCCGCTTTTTGCATTCCGCGGAATGCAGCTTCCACCGCTGCCTCTGGACGGCCCACAAACGTGACCACGGTTCGATTCGTCGTCGCGCCAGGATCGACATCGAGCAACGAAACGCCGTCGACCGATTCAATCGCCGCCGTGATCTGTCGAAGCACATCTGCGTCGCAGCCCTCCGAAAAATTCGGCACGCATTCGATCAGCTTTTGCATAACTAATCGCGCGGTTGCGGCTGCATCGGTATGTCGATCTTCGCTTTCGCCGCGAAATCGATCGCGCGCGAGTAACCGGCGTCGACATGACGCAACACGCCCATGCCGGGATCGCTCGTAAGCACGCGCTCGAGTCGTCGCTTCGAGTTATCAGTTCCGTCGGCGACCACAACCATGCCTGCGTGCTGCGAGTAGCCAATGCCGACGCCACCGCCATTATGAATCGAAATCCACGACGCGCCGGCCGCGGTATTCACGAGCGCGTTCAACAACGGCCAATCCGCAATCGCATCGCTTTCGTCGATCATTCCTTCGGTCTCGCGATTCGGCGACGCGACTGATCCGGCATCGAGATGATCACGACCAATGACAACTGGCGCTTTGATCTCGCCGCGCCTAACGAGCTCGTTCATGGCGACGCCGAACTCCGCGCGCTCACCGTAGCCGAGCCAGCAGATGCGCGCGGGCAATCCTTGAAATTGAATGCGCTCGCGCGCGAGCTTCATCCAACGCGAGAGCGTTTTGTTTTCGGGAAAAATTTCGAGCGCCAGTTTGTCGGTGCGCGCGATGTCGTCCGGCTCGCCGCTCAATGCGACCCAACGAAAGGGCCCTTTGCCCTCGCAAAAAAGCGGCCGGATGTATTCGGGAACGAAACCGGGAATATCGAATGCGTTTTCCACCCCGGCCTTTTTCGCCTGCGCGCGGATGTTGTTTCCGTAATCGAATGTGATCGCGCCTTTCTTTTGCAGCGCAAGCATCGCTTCGACGTGTGTCGCCATCGCCGCCATCGATTTCTCGATGTACTGATCGGAAGCTTTGTGGCGCAAAGTCATCGCTTCTTCGAGCGACATTCCGTTGGGCACATATCCATTGAGGGCATCATGCGCGCTGGTCTGATCGGTCAGGACGTCGGGCACGATTCCCCGACTGACGAATTCGGGAAGAACATCAGCGCAGTTGCCAACGAGACCGACCGAGAGTGATTGTCGATCTTTGCACGCTTGATCGATCATCTTGAGCGCTTCGTCGAGCGAGCCCGCGATCTTGTCGCAGTAACCGCTCTTCAATCTTTTCTCGATGCGCACAAGATCGACATCTACTCCGAGAAAGACCGCGCCGTTCATGGTCGCGGCGAGCGGTTGCGCGCCACCCATGCCGCCGAGGCCGCCGCTCAAAATAAATTTTCCTTCGAGCGATCCGCCGAAATGTTTCTCGCCCGCGGCGGCGAACGTCTCGAAAGTTCCCTGCACGATTCCCTGGCTGCCGATATAGATCCACGAGCCGGCGGTCATCTGGCCGTACATCGTCAGGCCGAGACGCTCGAGCCGGTTGAACTCGGCGTAATTGTTCCATTGGCCGACGAGATTTGAATTCGCGATGAGAACGCGCGGCGCTTCATCGTGCGTCCGAAATGTGCCGATCGGTTTACCTGATTGGACGAGCAACGTTTCGTCGTTGTCGATCTTGCGCAGGCTTTCAACGATGGCGTCGAATGCCTCCCAACTTCGCGCGGCGCGACCGGTGCCGCCGTAAACGACCAGATCGTCCGGCCGCTCGGCGACATCCGGATCAAGATTATTCATGAGCATGCGCATGGCGGCTTCCTGATGCCAGCCCTTGCAGCTCAATTGCGAACCGCGCGGCGCGCGAATCGTCCGTTTGCTCATAACGAATCAAAATTTCCCGCGCGAATCGCTTGTGCAACTTGCGCGATGTCATTCGACATCGGTCGGTCTTGCGTCAGGGGCGCCGCGATTTGCCTAACGAGCGCGAAAGCTTGCTCGACGCCTTTTCCGCCGCGCAATGGGCGCCGGTGCTCGAGCGCTTCCGCGCCGGCGAGCAGCTCAATCGCGAAAATATTTTCGGCAAGATCGACAATCGCTCGCAATTTCAACGCGCTCGTCATTCCCATCGAGACGTGATCTTCCTTGCTCCCGGAAGTGGTGATGTTGTCGCTGCCGGCGGGATGCGCAAGAACGCGCGCTTCGTTCAACAACGCCGCCGCGGCGACGTGCGGAATCATGAAACCGGATTGCAAACCAGGTTTGCGTGCGAGGAACGCAGGAAGCCCTTCGCTCTTGTCCGGATTCACGAGACGATCGATGCGGCGCTCGCTGATATTCATAAGATCGACAAGTGCAATGGCGGCGTAATCGAAGGCCAGCGCGAGCGGCGCGCCGTGAAAATTTCCGCCGGAAATAACTTCGTTGTCGTCGGCGAACACGAGCGGGTTGTCGGTCGCGGACGCTGATTCGATCAACAAAATTTCTTCGCAATGCCCGAGCGCGCCACGCACAGCGCCGTGCACCTGCGGCATGCAACGAATGCTGTACGCGTCCTGCACGCGCGGATCGTTTTCGCGATGCGATTCGCGAATTTCGCTGCCCTGTAACAGGCCTAACAAATGCAGCGCGGCGTCGCGCTGGCCCGGATGCGGCCGCGCATTTTGCACGCGAACGTCAAACGCATCGGGCGAATCGCGCAATCCTTCGAGCGTCATGGCCCCGGCGACATCGGCGAGATTCGTCATTCGCTTTCCGCGCAAGATCGACAATCCGCCAACCGAGTGCATCGCTTGCGTGCCGTTGAGTAACGCGAGGCCTTCTTTCGCCTCGAGCACAACCGGCTTGAGCTTCTCGCGCGCCAGCGCATCCGCGCTGCTCATGCGTTCGCCATCGAAAAACGCTTCGCCTTCGCCGATCAAGGTCAGGGCCAAATGCGCGAGCGGCGCGAGATCGCCACTGGCGCCGACGGAACCTTTCTCGGGAATGACCGGATGCACGCGGCGGTTGAGCATTTCGCATAAAAGATCGACAACTACTTCACGAATGCCGCTGAAGCCGAGCGTGAGCACATTCGCGCGCAGCAACATCATCGCGCGCACTTCCGGCTCCGAGAGCGGCGCGCCGATTCCGCAGGAATGGCTGCGCACGAGATTCAGTTGCAGCTCGCGCAATTCCTCGCGCGCAATGCGCACATCGGAAAGTTTTCCGAAGCCGGTGTTGATACCGTAAACGACGGTATCGCGCGCAACGATGTCTTCGATGACTTTGCGCGACGCCGCGATGCGGCCGCGCATCGAGTTTGAAATTTTTACCGACTCAGCGCGTAGCGCGACATTCGCCACATCAACCAAGGACAAGCGTTCGCCGCGCAATTCCATGCGGGCAAACGTAACCAAAGGTCAGTGCGCGTCGATTAATTCCGTTTCGTTTTCGACTTAGTCGATCCCGTATCCTGCAACCACGCGGTTTCCTGCAGGTCCTCTTTCCACGCGGTCACACCCGAATGCTCGGCGCTTAATCGATTGAGCGATACCCCATGTCGCACTTCGTAATCGTAATCTTTCTTCACCGGCGACCACCAGAGACGCCCGGCGCGCCGCCATGCGTCGAGCACGATTCCATCCTGGAAAGGCTGACCGCGCGCGGTGACGACGAGCGCATTGTTTTCATCGCTGAGTTTCGCGTAGGCCGCGCCCCAATGCAGGACGAGCGTTTTGAAACGAAATTCTTTCAAGCGCGTGCCGATGTCGCGCGTGTAATGCGCGCAAAAACCCTTTTCCCGCGCGCCGACGTTGACGAGAAAGTTCTGAAACCCGGGGAATAATGTGACGCCGTACTCGCGCGCGAGTTGGCGCGACATCGTGTGCGCCGTCGCAGACAACAACTCGGCCTCGCGCGGATCGACATCAGGCGAGAGCGCGACCAGGGCATTGCGCAAATCTTTGATCGATCCCTCATCGCGTGCCGAGGCTGTGATGGCCGAAAGCGCCAGCACAAAAATCAAAACGGAGATCGATTTCGTCGACAAGATTCGAGACCTCATGCGGCTGGAGACTTAATTCAAGAGAAGAAAAAAGGCCAGATCGCACAAACGATCTGGCCTTTTCGTTAAGGGCAGAAGACTTATTTCGAGTAGCCGTGAGTCGAGCTCGCGCTGGTCGTTGTCGCCGCCGATTCCTTGTGCTGCGAGCACGCGCCCAGACTCAGAGCGCCTGCCAACACCGTCATGATCATGATCGCTTTCAAAAAATTCAATGTATATCGCCTCCTTTCACAGCCGGTTGCTGACGAAGTTCTAGGGTGGGAACTACACTGACGCAACGCTTTTCTCGGAACTTTTGGACGCACGCAAGATCGAAATCTTCATTTGCGAATGCTCACCGGCGTTCCTTCCGCGACCAAATCGAAGAGCTCGATCACGTCCGCGTTGCGCATCCGGATGCAGCCGTGGCTGTCCGGCGTGCCGATCGTGTTCTCGTGTTTCGTCCCGTGAATGTAGACGAATCGAGCGTGCGTATTCGCGTTGCGTTTGTCCAAACCGTCAAGCCACATGATGCGCGAGGTGATGAAATCATCCGTCTGCGGCAGCGGGTCGTTAGGGCCGAGCGGGACGCGCGATTTGAAAATCGTGCCGGCCGCTTCGCCCGCGCCGATTTTTTCCGCGATGCGAAACTTTCCGAGCGGCGTTTTGTTGCTGCCTTCCTTGGTCCCGAGACCGAAACGCGAACTGGAAATCGGGAATTGGCGCAATGTTTTGCGTCCTTCTTTTAATCGGAGCGATTGCTCGCGAATGGAGATGTCGATCTTGCGTTGGTTTGTTTGCATCGGCTGAGTGCGGCGTTACAATCGCCTGCCGATGAAAAATTATCACGTCGCAATCGTCGGCGCGACCGGCGCCGTCGGCGCCGAGCTTTTGCGCGTGCTCGAACGCAGAAGTTTTCCGGTCGCGAGTTTGCGCGCGCTCAGTTCCGCGCGTTCCGCCGGCAAATCGATTTCGTTTCGCGGTGAATCGATCAAAGTCGAAGAGCTGAACGAAAATTCATTCGCTAAGATCGACATCGCATTTTTCAGCGCCGGCGGAGATGTCTCGCGCAAATTTGTTCCGATTGCGCGCGATGCCGGCGCCGTCGCGATCGATAACACTTCTGCTTTTCGAATGGATCCCGATGTGCCGCTGGTGATTCCGGAGATCAACGGCGAAGACGTGAAGCAACATCACGGAATCATCGCGAATCCGAATTGCACCACCGCGGTCGCGTTGATGGCGTTGTATCCGCTGCATCGCGCGTTTGGGGTGAAGCGAGTTTTTGCCGCGAGTTATCAGGCGGTTTCCGGAAGCGGCCAGCGCGCGATCGATGAATTGCGCGAGCAAGTCGCCGCATCCGCGCAAGATCGACAATCAACTCCAGAAGTTTATCCACATCAGATCGCGTTCAACGTGCTGCCGCAGGTCGATTCGTTTCTCGAGAGCGGCTACACCAAGGAAGAAATGAAATTCCAAAATGAAGGGCGCAAGATAATGCATCTGCCGGAGTTTCGCGCCTCGGTCACTTGCGTGCGCGTGCCGGTGTATCGCGCGCATTCGGTCGCGGTGAGCGCGGAGTTCGAGCGCAAAGTTTCGGTCGAACAAGCGCATGAAGTTCTCGCTAAAGCGCCGGGATTGGAACTCGTCGATGAGCCTAACAAGTCGCGTTATCCGATGCCGCTCGCTGTTGCCGGAAAAGACAACTGCGAAGTCGGGCGTGTGCGGATCGATTGCGCGTTCGAGAATGGGTTGTCATTTTGGGTTTCGGGCGATCAGTTGCTCAAAGGCGCGGCGTTAAACGCGGTGCAGATCGCCGAGCTGCTGTAATTGTCGATCTTGTACGATGTCGATCTTGCGTACACAAAACGGCCCCGGATTTCGCCGGGGCCGTTGTGAAGCTGGCTCGATTCTTATTGCGGAGTAACTGAAGGCGAAGCTTCCGGTTTGTTCTTGCCGCGACCTTCATGTTTGCCCTGTACCTGGCCCGGTGACTGTGCCGGCGCTTCCCCCTGCCCAACGCCTTCCGGGCGATTACCGCGCTCGCCGCGACGGTCAACGCCTTGTCCGACTTGGTTGCGCGGATTGCTCGGCGGCGGAGACCCCGCGTCTGGCGGTTGCTCAAGACGACGTCCGCGCCGGCCGCGATCGTTCTGATCTACAGGCGCGTTCTGGTTGCCTTGTCCGAACTGTTGAGCCTGCGAACCTTGTGGACCTTGTGGGCCCTGCGGCGGTTGCTCAAACCTACGGCCACGGCGTCCACCGACGCGGGTTTGATCTGCCGGAGCAACGCTCGCACTCGCTCCTGCAGCTGCGTTCGTCTCCGCTGCGCCGGCCGGTGGATTGTTGGCGTTAAATTGTTCCGCGCTCTTGTCCTTGTGTCGACCACGTCCGCCCACTGTGGGCTCGTTAGGCGGCGCACTTACCGCGGGCGCTACGCTCGCGCTGGCACCGGCTTCGCCAGTCGCTCCGACCGCAGCATTTTGCTTTTCGAATTTTTCCGCGCCGCGATTGCGTCCACGGCCTTTGCCTTTTTCAACCGGCGCAGCCGAAGCTCCGGCCTCAGCGGAAACCGAAGCGCCAGTCGCAGCCTCGGATGAAGCACCCGTTTGCGCCGCGGCTTTCGTGTTCGCGCCCATTTTCGAGAGCACCTCGGCCTTGCGACCCTGTTGCGTCTTCATTTGCTGCTTGAAGTCGTTTTGCGCTTTCTCATCGCCAACGACCGACCATCCGCGATCGAAATTCGCCTTTGCCACTTTCGTTTTCACCTGCGGCGGTGCGACCTGTTTGCCCGATTTCTTGATGTGCATCGGCGCGGAGACCATGAGTTTATCGCCTTGCGGCTTCATCAATCCGCCCGATTTCGCGGCGGCGGCAACATCGACATTCTCCTGGCGCTCGATTTTCAAGCGCTGGATCGGCCGCGTTGCGCGCGTGTTGATGACGTTGATGTCCGGGCCGTAGTTGTAAACGATCTTATTTTTGTAGGTGATGTTGGTGACGTTCACTGTTTGGTTGATGTAGGTGACGTTTTGGCGGTAATCGACGATGCGCTCGCGCAGGACCGGCTCGCCGATGTAGCGAACATCGACAAAGTTGTAACACGCCGGGCCGATATCGAATTGAATATCGATGTCACCGCCCAAGGGTCGACCTTCATAAACAACACCGACCGATCGCGGAGGCAACGGCGCCCAGCCGATGTATTCACCGCCAGTGCGCCACGACACCCACGCCGGTGCCCATTCCAGATCTTCATCACGACCTGGCACCCACACCCAGCCGTAATCGGCCAGGCGCGCCCAACGTCCGTAATGATACGTGGCCCAACCGAAATCCTCATACGAGACCCACGTCCATCCGAGATCGGTGTAGGCCCAATAGCCATCGGCGTACGGCCGCCACGCGGAATCGCTCACCGCGACATCCGGTTGCCAGACATAGCCGTAATCGCCCACCTCCATCCAGCTGCCGCCGGACATGTTGTCATAAAAGAAATCGACGCTGACATCGACCGCTTTGCTCGGTTGTGCCGAGAACAAGACCGCCGCGAGAGTCGCTGCTGCGAAAAGTATCCGTTTCATATTTGTAATTAGTTTAGTGAGAGTTCGACACGGCCCGCGGGCGCTTTATTCACGCCCGAACGTGTCCGCGCAAGATCGACATCTACCTACCGCGGCCGCACCACCACGAACGAGCGCACGCGGTGGCGACAAACCGAAAGCACCTGCGGCTGCTTCGGGTCGATCGCACCGACGACTTTGCGATAATCGGCCACGGACGCAACGGGCTGCTGATTTAGTTCTTCGATCACGTCGCCCTTCTGCAACTCGGCCACGCCATTTCGCGGATCGACATCGGTCACGACCACGCCATGCACGCCGTTCGGCAAATCGAGTTGGCGCGCGAGGTCCGGCGTGAGCTCGCTCACTTGAATGCCGGTGAGCGCATCGCTCTCTGCGTTACCGCCGGAAGGCGGCGGCTCGTTATCCGGCTCGTTAGGCTGCTGCGGCTGGTTTTGTCGCGGCGCGCGCGTGAGATAATCGCCCGGCTGTTCTTTGATTTGCGCCGTGAGTTTCATCGGCTTGCCGCCGCGCTCAATTTCAAGATCGACATTCTTATTCAGCTCGATTTGGGAAACGAGACTGCGCAGTTGCATGAAATTCTTGACCTCTT
>JBEEGX010000058.1:0-4820 GCA_041167105.1 Verrucomicrobiota bacterium | reverse complement strand
GGGATCGCGCGCACATTGTATTTGAAAGCGAGGCTCTGGTTTTTATCGATGTCGAGTTTGCCGATCTTGACGCTGCCGGCTGTCTCCTTCGCGACCTCTTCCAGCAGTGGCGCGATCATTTTGCACGGCCCGCACCATTCCGCCCAGAAATCGACCACGACCGGCTTGTCGCTCTTCATCACTTCCGAATCAAAATTCGATTCGTTGACCTCGATGGTTGCTGAATTCTCCATCAGGCAAAGTAATTCCAAATTTGAATAAGCAAAATGAGAGCTGACGCGCCGAGCACCGCCCAGCACAGCGACATCGGCGCAAGATCGACATCTTCATCTGGCTCGACCGCGGCCGCGACATTGATCGGTGCGGCGCCGGTCTTTGGTTCGGGCATGGTGATGAGCGGTTGAGTTTTTTTCATCTGCACGGTGGGCGCCGGCTTCGGCGGATCGGGTAAAACGGAAATGCGCGCCGTTTCTTTTTTCGGTGCGGCCGCTGCGGGAATCGGTGCTGGCTCGATGGCACGTGCGGCCGCGGGCGATGCAGTTTTCGGCATGCTTGGCGGAATGAATGGCGGCGGCGTAACCGCTTTCGATGGCGCTGGCGGAACCAAGGGCTTGGCCACGGGCGGTCGCGCTGTTCCGGCGCTCGGCGGCGTCAATGGCGCCGGCGCCGATATCGTGGGCGGACGCGCTGGCAAATTAATCCGAACCGTGTCGCGTTTCGGCGCAGGGGCCGCACCGCCGCCACCCTCGTTGGGTCGCGGCGGCAAAGTGATTCGCACCGTCTCTTTTTTTGGTTCCTTCGCGTCAGCCATTTCGTGGGGAAATTTAGTCAGAAAATTTGCCCGAAACGCCTGCGTTTGTCACTCGCAATCGCTTACGCGATCAAATCGTAGCCGCGGCTGCCGATGATTTTGCGAGTGACGAATTCGCCCACCGGCGCGGAATCCGAAAGAATCACGCGCGCATCGACATCCGGCGCGTCTCCCTCGCTCCGCGCGATGTGCGGTTGATCGACGAGCAATTTCATTTGCTCCCCGATTTTTTCGCGCGCAATCTCATGCGCGATCGTTTGTTGGATCGACATCGCCATTCGGTAGCGGCGATTTTTAATCTGCGCCTGTATTTGATTCGGCATCTTCCCCGCCCGCGAACCTTCCTCCTGCGAATATTTGAAAATCCCGAGCCGCTCGAAACGCACACGCTCGAGGAATTCGATCAGGGTTTCGAATTGCTCCTCGGTCTCGCCTGGAAAGCCGACGATGAATGTCGTTCGAATCGTTAGGCCGGGAATTCCCGCGCGCAATTTGTCGATCAAACGCTCGATATGTTCGCGCGAAGTTTCGCGCCGCATCGTTTGCAACATCGCGTGATCGATGTGTTGAAGCGGAATGTCGATGTAACGCGCGACCGTGCGGCTTTGCGCGATCGTCTCGATCAATTCATCGCTCCAATGCGCCGGATGCGTGTAGAGCAAGCGCACCCAGAAGTCGCCTTCGATATTGTCGATCTTGCGCAGAAGCGCGGCCAGCGTCGGACCGCGCGATGAATCCACTGGCTGGCGCGGCCCGGCTTTCTCGCTCCACAAATCCATCCCGTAGTACGTCGTGTCCTGACTAATGAGATTAATTTCGCGCACGCCTTCGCCGACAAGCGCCCGGATTTCGGCCAGCACCGATTCCGGCGTGCGGCTGCGATGTTTACCGCGCATCTGCGGAATCACGCAAAAGCTGCATGGATGATTGCAACCCTCGGCGATTTTCACGTAGACGGAATGCGCTGGGGTTAAACGGAAACGTGGCGTGTCGTAATCCGGAACGTAACGCGGACGCGAATTGCCGAATGAAAGATCGACATCTTCATTCGCGAGTACGCGCTCGACGATCGCGCCGAGCTCCGGTACTTGATCCAACCCGACGAACGCGTCGACTTCCGGCAATTCTTCGCGCAGCTCGCGCGCAAACCGTTGCGACATGCAACCGCTCACGATGAGCTTCTGTCCGGCGCGTTTCGTTAGGCCGCGCTGCTGATGTGCTTCCAGGATCGCGTCGATCGATTCCTCCTTCGCCGAATCGATGAACGCGCAGGTATTGATCACGAGCACGTCGGCGTCATCCGCATTCGAGGTGATCTGCATGCCGCGCTGCAAAACGCTGCCGAGCATGATCTCGGCATCGACCAGATTTTTCGCGCAGCCGAGGCTGATCATTCCGACTTTCGTGCTCATGCGCGCAAGATCGACAATCGCTATTGAACGGCGACGTCCTCGTCTTCGCCGTCGATCGCCTGGCCGTTCTTTTTGATTTGCACCGCGTCGCGATCGAGCACCCGCACGGCAAATTTTCCGCCGCGAAATTCAATCGCGCCGTCCGCCGGCGAAACCCAGCGCTCAAACGCCGGCTTCACCGCTTCATCATCGATCACAACTTTGATGTAAGTTTTTTTCAGCGGCTTGATCACGACGCGATTCGGTCCAGCCGCTTCGGTCGTCGCTACCGCCGCTTTCAAATCTTCCGGGCGCACTGGTTCCGCGCGCCGCACTTCCGGTTCGGATGCGGCCGGCGCCGGCGTCGCTTTCGGTGGTGTCGCAACCGCGACGGCTGTCGCGCTTGGAGCTGTAGTTGGCTGTTGCGCCACCGGCGGTGGCGTGATCACAGCGGTTGTCGCAACTGTCTTTGGCGCTGCTGTCGCAGATGCTGCCGCAACCGGAGCAGCTGTCGGCGCAGCGGCGACAGGAGCTGGAGTTTGCGCGGGACTTTGGGCCGGAGTTGTTGCAACGGTTGCTGGCGCGGACGCACGCGGCGCGAGTCGCGCGAGATTCAAGATGAAGCGCATCGCAAAAAATCCGACGACGATAACTCCGACGGCAAACAGCAAAGGCATGAGCGAGGTGCGTTCACCATCGCCACGGGGCGCACGCGGCGTTCGCACACGCACACGCTCGGGTCTGCGCCTAACGACCGGGGCGCGCGCCGGCGTTGGTTCTGCAGACTCCGATTGCAAATACGAGTAGCCATCGACCGTCACTCCCGCATCAGAGCCTTCGAACGCCTCCATGTAGGCCGTTACATCGACATCGAGAAATTTTCCGTAGATGAGCAGGAAACCTTTGGCGTAGGCGAGACTCGGGAATTGCGAGAAATCGTCCGCCTCGATTTCGCCCAGACGCGAAGGACGGATCTTCGTCATGCGCGCGGCTTCATCGAGCGTGAGCCCGCGCGCGAGTCGCGCCTCCTGAAATTTTTTGCCGAGCCCTTCGATTGTCATGTGTTGCGCCGGCGTCAGCTAAACGGCGGCGTCAAGATCGACAAGTATCTCTCGCGGCTTCGCGCCTTCGCCGGGTCCCAGAATACCGCGCTGCTCCAGAATATCAACGATGCGCGCAGCCCGGGTGTAGCCGAGTCGCAGCCGGCGTTGCAGCAATGAAGTCGACGCGCGTTTTTCCTGGCGAATGATTTCGAGGCACTTCTCGACCAGCTCTTCGTCTTCGTCGCTCACGTCGTCGTCGGTCGCTGCGCTCGCAGCTTCGAGTTTGTCATGCATCGATTGATCGAACGCGGGCGGACTTTGCGCGCTAACAAATTCGACCACGCGCTGAATTTCGGGATCGGTCACGAGCACGCCTTGCGCACGCACGAGTCGCGAAGTGCTCGGCGGCAAATAGAGCATGTCGCCCTGGCCTAACAAACGGTCGGCGCCGTTCTCATCCAGAATAACGCGACTGTCGATCTTGCTCGCGACTTGAAAGGCGATGCGCGATGGGATGTTCGCTTTGATGACGCCGGTCACGACATCCGCGCGCGGCGTTTGCGTCGCGACGATAAGATGAATGCCAGCGGCGCGCGCCATTTGCGTGATGCGAGCGATCGCGCTCTCCACATCTGCCGGCGCGGTCTGCATCAAATCGGCGAGCTCGTCGATGATGACGACGATGTACGGCATCTTCTCCGGAATCTGCAGCTCATTGTCCCGGGGCACTTTGATTTCGGGCGATTGCTCCGCAAGATCGACATCTTTCTTTTTCGTCGGCCGCGCATTGAAGCCGATGATGTTGCGCACGCCGACGCGCGCGAAAATTTTGTATCGCTTCTCCATCTCATCGATCAACCCGCGCAAAACGAGCAACACTTTTTTCGGATCGGTAATGACCGGATAACGCAAGTGCGGCAGACTCCCGTAAACCTGCAGCTCGACCACTTTGGGATCGATCATGATGAGTTGGAGTTCGTCCGGCGTGAAACGGAAGAGCATGCTCGCGATCATCGCGTTAATGCACACGCTCTTGCCCGCGCCGGTCGTGCCGGCGACTAACAAATGCGGCATTTGTGCGAGATCGGCGATGATGGTTTTGCCGTAAACATCCTTACCGAGCGCGAGTGGAATTTTGCTGCGCGTTTTTGCTTCTTCCCAATCGGCCGACTCGAGCAGCTCGCGCAATGTCACCGTGACTTTGCGTGTGTTCGCGATCTCGATGCCGACGGTGTCTTTGCCTGGAATTGGCGCGAGAATGTTAATGCGCTCGGCGCGTGTCGCGCGCGCAAGATCGCGCTCGAGACTGACGATTTTGTCCACCCGCACGCCTTTCGCCGGATAAACTTCGTAGCGCGTGATAGTCGGGCCGCGCGTGATGTCGCCGGCGGCAACGGCGATGCCGAATTGCGCGAGCGTATCGATCAACGTCTGCTGCAAGCGCTCGAGCTCGGCGGGATCGGCGGCGGTGCGACCCTCAGGATCGTGCGCTTCGAGCAAGTCGAGGCCGGGCACGACGTAATTCTCCGAATGCCATTCGCGACTTGTTAGGCCGGTAGATGTCGATCTTGTACT
>JBEEGX010000057.1:0-6297 GCA_041167105.1 Verrucomicrobiota bacterium | reverse complement strand
CGGTCGAGGCTTTGGAAGATTCGAAATTCGTCGCGGTGCGTTTGCCGGACTTGATCATTGTCGATGGAGGTAAGGGACAATTGTCAGCGGCGTGTCGCGAATTGCAGCGGCTCGGACTTCACGAGTTGCCGATCATCGGACTCGCGAAAGAACACGAGGAAATTTATCGGCCGAGTCGCGCGCTGCCGTTGCGATTGCCGGAAGATTCAGGCGCGTTGCGATTATTACAACGGATTCGCGACGAAGCGCACCGCTTCGCGAATACGTATCACCAGTTGCTGATGAAGAAACGCGTCGGGGAAAGTATTCTCGATGATTGCCCCGGCGTGAGTCAGAACCGGAAAAATCTTTTGCTGCGAAAATTTGGGTCGGTGAAACGGCTGCGGCAGGCCAGCGTGGAAGAGATCGCGAGCACGGAAGGAATCGGGCCGAAACTCGCGGAAGATGTGCATCGTTTCTTGCAGCGGCACTGATGCGAACGAAGATGTCGATCTTGCAGTTGTCGATCTTGTGAAACGCGTCGCGATTTTACTTTGGCTCATTCCGTTTTGCGCAATGGCGCAAACGCCATCGCCGAGTCCTTCGGCTGAGGAAGAGACGATCGTGCCGACGTTCGAGACGCAAAAGCTGGCGCGCACCTACGTTCTCGATATTCCGGCGCCGCGCGGACAGATCGTCGATCGCTACGGCAACCCGCTCGCGCAAAATAAAATCAGCCACAATCTCGCAATTAATTTTCCGACGCCGCTCGATTTCTCCGACAAGCAGGCGATCGATTTCGCGCGCGAGCAAATTGCCAAAGCGGAGAAGTTGTTAGGCCGCGCCATTAAACTCTCCGACGACGCGATTGTCCGGCATTATCGCAATCGCGGGATCATGCCGTTCGAGATCGCGCCGAACCTGAGCGAATCGGAATACAAGGAGGCGAAGGACGAAGTGCGGGCGCCGATGGTGTTGCGGCCGATTTACGTGCGCGTTTATCCGAACGGAAAAGTCGCGGGCAACTTGATCGGTTACACCGGGAAAACGGGACGCAATCTCGATGGCGTGGTCGACAATCACGAGACGCTGTGGCCGGCGACCGAAGGACGTGAAGGACTCGAGCAGACGTTCAACGACGCGCTCAAAGGCAAGAACGGCGAATACAAACTCACGTTCGACAAGGACGGGCGAAAGACTTCGGAGAAAATCGTGACGCCGCCGGTGCCGGGCGACACGGTGGTGACGACGCTCGATTTGCATTTGCAGGAGCTGGCCGAGAAATCGGTCGCGTCGAAAGCAAAACGGGGCGCGTTGGCGATTGTCGATCCAACGAATGGCGACGTGCTCGCGCTCGCGTCGTGGCCGACGTACGACCCAAATGTTTTTATCCCGTCGATCTCGGCCGAAAAATTCAAGGCGCTGCAGGACGATCCAGACATTCCGCTTTTGCCGCGCGCATTTCGCTCCGCTTATCCGCCAGGATCGACATTCAAGGTCGCGGTCGGGATAGCCGCGCTCGAAAGCAGCGCGGTCACGCCTAACGATCTCTATCAGTGCGTGCCGTCGATCGACATCGGCAACGTCACGTTTCACAATTGGAAGAAAGGCGACCGCGGCCCGCTCAATTTCGTGCAGGCGCTGACCGAATCGTGCGACACCTGGTTCTATCAGGTCGGCATCAAGACGGGCGCGGCGCCGATTATTGATTGGGCGGAACAGCTTGGCTTCGGCGCGAAGTGCGGGATTCCGTTGCGCGGCGAAGCGGACGGCCGCGTGCCTAACGACGAATACATGAAGGCGACGCACGGCCGCAAGATTCTCAATGGCGACATTGCGAACTTGTCGATCGGCCAGGGCGATGTGCTGGTGACGCCGTTGCAAATGGCGCAAGCCATGGCCGTGATCGCGAATGGCGGGACGTTGTATCAAGCGCGGCTCGTGCAGCAGGTGCAGTCGATCGATAACGAAATCGTGAGCGCATATTCCGTTCGCGAGAAGCGCGCGCTCGAAATTTCACAGACCACACTCGAGCAATTGCATGAAGGCATGGTCGCGGTGGTGAACGATGGCGCGGGCACGGCCCACGCCGCCGCGCTCGAGAGTGTAGAAGTCGCCGGCAAAACTGGAACGGCGCAATGGGGCCCGAAGAACAAGGAACGCACGGCCGCGTGGTTCGCCGGATATTTACCGGCGAATCAACCGCGCTTCGCGTTCGCCGCGGTTTATGAAGGCGACGTCGGCAGCAAAGTTCACGGCGGCACTACCGCCGCGCCGATGGTCGCCGATGTGTTCAAGCAGGTTTATCGGGGACAAGCGCAAGTCGCGAACGGGACGCAGCAGCGCCGGCGCGTTATCGAAGTGCCGAATCCATCGAACATTCGGCGTGCCCAGCCGGTGACGGAGGAAGACGAATCGGATTAGTTAGGCCGCGGCTGTTTCTGCCTGCAGCTCCATCGTGCCTTTGAATTTCGGCGGGTCTTCTTCGACACCGAAGTTTTCCGAATAGAGATTGTCGATCTTAGCGAGTTCGTCCGCCGCGAGCCCGGGAGTTTCGATAGCCCTGGCGAATTCGATCAGCTGTTCTTCGTTGTAAATGTTCGGCAAGGTTGAGGCGACGCGATCGTCCGCGAGCAACCATTGCAGGGCCGCCTGCCCTAACGAACGCTCGTTCGACTCGAGAAAACGCAACTTGTCGATCTTCTTGATGCCATTGAGCAGCCAACTCCGCGGACGATGGCTGCGATGGTCGGTCGGCGGAAATACCGTGTCTGCCGTGTACTCGCCTTCGAGCATTCCCGACGAATGCGTCACGCGAATCAAAAACATCGTGTCTTTGCCGGCGTCGGTCGCGGCTTCGTGCATGGCGCGACCGGGATGTTGCTCGAGCATGTTGTAAATATGCTGCACGCTCGTGATGTCGCGTTCGCGAATGCAATTCACGCCTTCGTACAACCAGCCGATGGCCGGCCCGAGTGCGATGCCGTAATACCGAATCTTTCCCGCGCTCTGCAATTGTTCGAGCGTTTTCCAGAGCGCGTCATCCTGCACCTGCTCCATGCGAATATTGTGAAGCTGCATAAGATCGACATGGTCGGTCTTGAGCCGCTTCAACGCCGCATCGGTCGCGCGGGTGATCGCTTCCGGCGAAAAATCCTGCGGAATCTCGCGTTGTCCGCGTCCGCGCGTCTCGCCGTGCGTAACGAAATCGTAGCCGACTTTGGTCGCGATTACGATTTCATCGCGCTGATTCGGAAACGCTTTCGCGATCAACTCCTCGCTCAAGCCATTCCCATAAGTGTCCGCCGCGTCGAACAGCGTCATCCCGAGATCGAACGCCTTGTGCATGAGCGCGATCGCCTCGCTTTCGGTATAAGTTCCCCACCAGCCGGTCGAGATCGTCCACAGGCCGAAGCCGACTTCGCTCACGATTAGGTCGGTGTTTTTGTAGGTGCGGAAACGCATTTGGGCAGAAGCAAACGTTCAACGCTCAACGTTCAACTTTCAACGCCCAATTAAGCGCAGCCGTCTGTATTTAAACGTTGAGCGTTGAACGTTGAACGTTGAACGTTTTCCCCTGTGAGTTTCGAAAAGACCGCATTGCTCATCATCGGCCACGGCTCAACCGTGAATCCGGATTCAAGCGCGCCGACGCTGGCGCATGCGGCGGAGATTCGACGGCGGAAAACTTTCGCGCAGGTCGAGTGCGCGTTCTGGAAAGAGGAACCGAGCTTGCGCGACGCATTGTCGATCTTTCCCGATGCGCGCGAAGTTTACATCGTGCCGAATTTCATCAGCGAAGGTTACTTCACGCAAACGGTCATTCCGCGCGAGCTGGAGCTGAACGGTCGCGTGACGAATCGCGAAAGCGGACAGACCTGGAAATATTGCGAGCCGGTCGGAAGTCATCCCATGATGACCGACCTGTTACTGCAACGCGCGAGCGAGATCACGCAAGATGTCGATCTTGCGCAGACGTCGCTGCTCATCGTCGCGCATGGAACAGATTTGAACGAAAACAGCGCGGTTGCCGCCAAACGCGAGGCGGAAAAAATTCGCGCGCTCGGAAAATACGCGGACGTGCTCAACGTTTACATGGAAGAAGCGCCGCGCGTCGCGGATTGGCGCAGCGTGACGAGCGCGCCAAATGTCGTCGTTGTCCCTTTCTTCATCTCGGACGGTTTGCACAGCTACGAAGACATTCCGCAATTGCTCGGTCTGCCGGCATCGAAAGGCGACGGCGAAATTTTTCGCCACAATCCATACAAGATCGACAATCGCCTCTTGTTTTACGCGCCATCCATCGGGACCGATCCGCGTTTTGCCGACATCATCCTCGCCCAAACAGAAAACTTTAGGTCGTAAAATAATTCGCGCTCGCGCGCGGAAATTTTCTCACCACATTTACCTCCCGCGATGAAGCCGCAAACATTGAAGCAACTGCAAGAGCTCGGTTGCTTTGTTCTGGCGAACGGCTGCGACAAGAAAGGCATCAAGAAAGTCGCGGAGATGATTCGCGCGGCGCGCGATTACCACTGGGTATCGATCTACAAAATCGTGAAGAACGATTTCGTGATCGCCGCCGACACTGGAAACGAGCCGCCGGCCTATCCGCGTTTTCCCATCACCCAGGGACTGTGCGGGGCCGCGCTGGAATCGCGCAAGACCGTAGTCGTGGGCGACGTGCGCAAAGATTTGCGGTATCTCCCGGCATTTCACACCACCCGCTCGGAGATCATTGTCCCGATGGTGAACGAAGAGAAGAAAGTTGTCGGGATGCTCGACGCGGACAGCGACAAGCTCAACGGGTTCTCCGCAGAAGATCGACAATTCCTCGAGCGCGCGGCCGGACTCATCGCGCATTGCATTTCGTGATCGCCTGAGGAATGGCGAAAACAATCGAGCAGCTTCTCGCGGCTGCTTTGGCGAACGGCGGTTGTAACATCGGGCAAATCGCCGTGCGCGCCGGCTTCGTTCTCAGCCACGTTGACGATGTCGATCTTGCATCGGGAAAAATTTTCGGATCGGCCGAGGATGCGATCGCGCTGGCGAAGTTTGACGACGCTGAAAATTATCGGCCGCTCAAGGCCGCGCCAAATCTCCGGCACGGTTGGCGAATGGAACTTGTCGATCTTGGCGAAGTCGCGCGGGCGCTTGATTATTTTTACCCTGCGCGATTGTCGATCTTGCGTGAATGGAACCAAGACCGGCTGAAGACGACTCCACTCCGCGCCACGTTAGATCGACAATCGGGAATGTATCGCGTCGCCGCGAATATTTCCGATGAACAGATCGACAATGTCGTCGCAAACGTTTGCCGGACCGACGGCGGTTGTTTGCGCACAATTTTGTGGCGTCGCGATTCCGCGGCTGCAATTCCATCGACGAGTTTACCTCAGGATAAATACGAAGTGCCCGACGAACCGTTGCCGTTGCTTTGTCAGGAAGCGTGCACCGTTCTCATCAACGCATGTCGGAAAGCGGTGAAAGGCGAATGATCTTTCGCGCGCGCGCGGTGGTGACGATGGACGGCGCGCCGATCGAGAACGGCGCGGTCGCGACCGACGGCGATCGCATTGTCGATGTTGGTGCGTTCGATGAAGTTCGCGCACGCAATTCAGGTGAAGTTGTCGATCTTGGCGAACGCGCGTTGCTGCCGGGATTGATCAACGCGCATTGCCATCTCGATTACACGCGTCTGCGCGGAGGAATTCCGCGGCCGCGTTCGTTCACCGATTGGATCCGCGCGATCAATGCGGAGAAGGCGAAGCTTTCGTCCGACGATTATGTCGCGTCGATCAATGAAGGCTTCGCGGAAGCGAAAAGATTTGGGACGACGACGCTGTTGAATCTGACAGCGTTTCCGGAATTGATCGCACGAATCGAACCGCCGATCCGCACGCTTTGGTTTCCGGAATTAATCGACGTGCGCGGAGAAGTAGATGTCGATCTTGCGGCGAAATTCGATGGGCTTGCACCGCATGCGTTGTTTACCGCTTCAGCGAAACTGTTTCAGTTACGCGTGCAGTTGAGGACGACGCATCTCGCGGAATCGGCGGAAGAGATGGAGATGTTTCGCGACGCACGCGGAGGGCTTTACGAATTCCTGCACAGTATAGGGCGAGATATGAGCGATTGCGGCAGGACGACGCCGCTACGGGAATTTTTGGGACGCGTCGGAGACGCATCCCTACCGCAGTGGATCGCCGCGCACTTGAACGAACTGACCGCCGATGACTTCGAGCGTCTTACAAGATCGACATCGAAGTTTCACATCGTGCACTGTCCGCGATCGCACGAATACTTCGGGCATTCGCC
>JBEEGX010000056.1:0-5155 GCA_041167105.1 Verrucomicrobiota bacterium | reverse complement strand
TTATTTCGCGGCGCATCCCGGAAGTCCGGCCGCGGTGCGGCGGCCGCGTCTGACGAAGCGTGGCGGACTTTGGGTGGCGCTGCTGGGACCGAATATGCGTGACGGAGTGGTCGGGCTCGGAGCGAGTGTGGAGGCGGCGTTGCGCGCGTTTGATGCGCAATATTTGCAAATGCTGCGTCCGCCGATCGCGGCCTAACGAACCACAACCCTAAAGGCGATTGATTCGCTCTCTCCCGAGAGCTCACCCGTTCGGGTCGCCCATCTACGTCGCGCGGCTCCCGCCGCCTCCGTTGTCGATCTTGCGGGGCCGCAGCCGGCGGCAGCGGCTACAACCTAACGAAGTCCCATTTGCTGGAACCAGTCGCGCCGGTCGATATAACGGCGGTGCAAACGAATGCGACCGTTGACGACGTGGAAGACGCCGCAGCCGCGCACATGAAACGAGCGCCCGGTCGGCTCGTTTTGTCGATAGGGCCCGAGGAACGCCGCGCGAGCCTGCCATTCGAGCACGGCCCAATCCCTTTCGCCCTGGATGAGGGAATAGGGTTCTTTCGACCAATTCGGAAAGGCGCGAAAGAAATCGTCGAAGTGATGAGTGATGGAATCGCGGCCGTCGAGCAGCTCACCCCACGCGTAAAGCAGCTGAGCCTGCGGCGAATAAAGAGAGGCGATTTCGGCGGCGTCGTGCGAATTCGCCGCGGCGACCCACGCGTTGATGACATCTGCAACCTGGCTCATACGCTCGCGAATATTTCGGGAGAGTGTGTGAAAATGATTGCATCGGAGTCAAGCTAATCGCCCGATAAAAATTCGCGCCGGCGTGACGTATCGTCGACAGCGCGCAGAGCTGCGATTTGTTAGTGCGGGGAGGGCGCGATGCTCGCGGCCGGTTCGGGCCTAATGCCAGTCGTGATGTCGAGAGCGGAAGGCGACTTGGATTTCTCCGGAGCGGGTGAAGAGGAAGATGTCGATCTTGCACCGGCGTGTGTGTCGTCTCGAAGTGATGCCGGCGGACCTACGAGTGAGCGGAGTGAATCATCGAACTCAGCGGGTTTGGCGACGGGCGACGACTTCGGCGCACTTGATTGTACCGGCGCGGCTTCGGCTGGTTTCGTTTCGTCCGGTCCTTCGCCCGGCGCTTCAACCAGCTCACCGCGACGGGACATCGGCTCGTTAGGCGCAGTTTCTTTCGCCGCGCCGGCCAGCCATTTTTTTCGGCGGCCGTCTGCATAGGTGCCGTGAAATTTTTTGCCGTTCGCATCCACCGCGGCGACCGCGCCGTTCAATTTACCACGCGCCATTTCGCCGGTGTAGCTCGCGACCGGGAGGTATTTCGAAAGGGCGACATTCGAGCCGGTGACGATTTTCTTCTGCGTGCGGTACCAAGTGAGCGTGCCCTGGCCGGAGGCGTAACCATTTTCATCGCGTTTGCCGCTCCACGTCGCCTGATCGCCCGGCTCGGGGTTATTGTTCCAGACAAGCGTTTTGCCATCGCGCGTTTTCTGGTAGGTGCCGTCGGCGAACGCGACATGCGTCAGGCTAAAAAGAGCAGCAATGAAAATGACTGATCGAATGTTCACGTGACCGATTGTAGCGCAGTCGGGAAATCCAGGGAAGAGGGAAGGTTTAGCTCGTAAGATCGACATCTCCTCCTGCTCCGCTCCGCCAGCGCATCGAAAAGCCGCGTTTTCGCGCGCTCTGTTGCGTATCTAGTATGAGGGCCATGAGAAAAACGAAGCAGCGCTCCCGCTCCGGTGGGGGGAAGGCGGCGCGTGCGCGTCCGCGAAAAAGGGCACGTGCGCGAGCCGCGCCGGCCTCGCCCGGTCGCGGCGATGGCACTCGCGAGGCTAATCGTGCGCGAGCGATTCAGCGTTACATCGAGCTCTACGATTTCGCGCCGTTGCCGTACGTAAGCTTCGATCGCACCGGCCGCATTGAGGAAGCAAATCTCGCCGCTGTCGAACTGTTCGGGCGCGCGCGCAATCGTTTAGTCGGTTCGCCTTTTACCCTCTTCGTGCAGAAGGAAGATGCGGCGCTCTTTCTCGATCATCTCCTTCGTTGTCGATCGCTCCAATCGCGGGTCGAGACCGAACTGCGTTTGCATAATGCCGAGCGCAAAATCATTTACGGGCATCTTTCGAGCACGCCCACCGTGTCGAGCGTGTACGATGGCGGGTTGCTTTTTCAGACGGCGATTGTCGATCTTACCCGACGCAAGCGCGCGGAGGAGAATCTCCGTGAAACGCAGGAGCGTTTTCGCTTGCTCCTCGAAGGCGCGCGCGAGTACGCGATGTTCCTGCTCGATCCGCGGAATCGAATTACGTTTTGGAGCAGCGGCTCGGAACGTGTCTTTGGCTGGCTGGCCCGCGAAGCCATTGGAAAAAAGGGCGACATTATTTTTACGCCGGAAGATCGCGCGAGCGGTCAGGTTGAAAAAGAGATTGAAATCGCGAAGCGTGACGGACGCGCGCCCGATCGCCGCTGGCATCAACGCAGGGACGGTTCGCGCGTGTGGATCGATGGCGTGATGCAGCGGCTCGATGACGAGGAAACCGGTGAATTGCGCGGGTTCGCGAAGATCGCGCGCGACGCCAGCGCGCAACGCAATGCCGAAGACGAATTGCGTGCCGCGCATGCGGATCTGGAACAGCGCGTGCGCCAACGCACCCGGGAATTGCAGGCGATGAACGAATCGCTCGAAGCCGAAATGCGGCGGCGGCATGAGCTCGAGCGCGAGATTTTGCAGATTACAGAACGCGAGCGGGCGCGCATCGGCCAGGATTTGCACGACATGCTTTGCCAGGAGCTTACGGCGACGGCGTTATTTTTGAAGTCGACCGCGAACCAGGCGCGCGACTTGGAAGTGGCAAAGGCGTTCGACGAGGCGGCCGCGATTGTGAATCGCAACGTGACCATGGCGCGCGAGCTGGCGCGGGGGTTTCAACCGATGTTGACCGGGCCGGGTGGGTTGGTCACGGCGCTGCGCGGGCTCTGCAAACAAGCCAACGCGGTGCCGCAGCTTCATTGCAGTTTGAAATTGCCGCGCGCGATTCGCGTGCGCGACGAAACCGTCACCCTCAATCTTTTCCGCATCGCGCAGGAAGCAGTGCGCAACGCCGTGACACATTCGGGTGCGACTGAAATCGTAATTTGCGTCGAGCGGGAACGAGACCTTGTGCGGCTCGTGGTGGAAGACAACGGCAAAGGCTTCCGCCAGCGCAAACGCGGCAAAGGGCTCGGTCTTCACATCATGAAGTATCGCGCCAATGTTCTCGGCGGCACCTTAATGGTGGATCCGAGGCCGGCCGGCGGAAGCAAGATCACGGGGGAAGTGCCGGTGAAAGCAAAAGCCGCGCGCGAATCGAAGAAGTAGCGCGCAGCCGGCGAACGCAGCTAAGATCGACAATCGTGATTCGCCGACTCACTGCGCGCGATGCGCGGCTCAGCAATTTTCGTTACTACGATCTGCTCGTTCACATCTTCGTCGTCATCCTGCTCATCTCGAATCTGGTCGGCCAAAAAATTTGCATCGTCCCATTTATTCCGGCGGCGCGTGTGAGCGGCGCGCAATTGCTTTTCCCGCTCACCTACATTTTCGCGGACGTCTTCACCGAAGTTTATGGTTATGGCGCGGCGCGGCGCGCGATTTGGATCGCGTTCTTCGCGAACATTCTTCTGACGGTCGTGGGCGTGTTCGTGACGTGGTTTCCGGCCGCACCGGAATTCGCCAACCAAAAAGCGTTCGAAGCGGTGTTCTACGTCGTGCCGCGATTTGTCGTCGCAAGTCTGGTCGCTTTCTGGGCCGGCGAGTTCACGAATTCCTACACGCTCGCGAAAATGAAATTGTGGACAAACGGCAAATGGCTCTGGACGCGTACCATCGGATCGACCATCGCCGGCCAGTTCGTCGACACCGCCATGGTGATGGTGATCGCGTTTGCCGGAACGACATCGTGGTCGGTCATTTTGCGGCTGATGATCTCCGGTTATCTCGCGAAAGTTTTATATGAAGTGCTGCTCACGCCCCTGACGTATTGGGTCGTGAACAATCTCAAGCGCGCCGAAGGCATCGACGTTTTCGATCGGGGCACGAACTTCAATCCATTCGCGCGCGCGCGCGAAATTATATCGGAAACAAATTGAAAATAATTTCCGGCGGACAAACCGGTGTTGATCGCGCCGCGCTCGATGTCGCGCTGAAACATGGAATCGAATGCGGCGGTTGGTGTCCGGCGGGAAGAGCCGATGAGTTCGGCCAAATTCCCGCGCACTATCCGGTGAAAGAAATGCCTGCGGGCAGTTTTGCCGAACGAACTTTGCAAAACGTGAAAGATTCGGACGCGACCGTGATCCTTTACTTTCGCAATCTCGCCGGCGGCAGCGAACACACGCTTCAGTGCTGCATCGAACAGTCGAAACCGCATCGAACGATCGATGCGTCCGAAGTTTCAGAACGCGATGCGGCAAATGTGATTGTCGATCTTGCGCGAGACCACAACGTTTCGGTCCTCAATGTCGCCGGCCCGCGCAAGAGCGAATGGCCCGATGGGTATGATTACGCGTTTCGCGTACTCGAGATTTTTCTCACTCGTAGCGCAGCGCTTTAACCGGATCGAGCCGCGCCGCGAAATACGCCGGCACGAGCGCGGCGAGCGAGCAGATAAGAAACGCGCTTACGCAAATGATCGCGACATCGTTAGGCACAACTTGCGCCGGGATTTCCGAAAATTGGTAAACCTCCCGTGGGAAGATTTCGATGTGCAATGTCGTCGCCAGCCAATGCGCGAATTCGTTACGATAGCGAATCAACGTCATGCCGAGTCCGAGTCCAGTAAGCGTTCCGAAAAGTCCGACGACCGTTCCTTGCCCGAGAAAAATCCAGACGATTTGCCAGATGTTTGCGCCGAGCGCTTTCACGATTCCAATCTCGCGCCGCTTCTGCACCGTGACGGTGATGAGCGTGCTCATGATTCCGAATGCGGCGACGACGACGATGAAGAACAGGAGAAAGAACATGACATTGCGCTCGAGTCGCACGGCGTCGAAGAAGCGTTTGTTCATGTCGATCCAAGTTTGCGCGAACTCCGGCGGCTCGAGCATCGGCTGAATTTGTTCCTTCACGTGTTGTGCGTTGTAAGGATCGTCGCAGCGAATG
>JBEEGX010000055.1:0-26851 GCA_041167105.1 Verrucomicrobiota bacterium | reverse complement strand
CCGGATTTCCAATGCGAATGGCTGTCGCGATCGTTTCCGGTTTCTCCACGACTTTGTTGTGATAAATCGGCGCCGCGCCCGCGGCTTGCACGCCGATCATTCGCGCTAACGATGTCGATCTTTCACTCGCAAACTCGCGATATCCCGCCCAATACGCGGTGATGTTTCCAGCGTTGCCTAACGGAAGCACGTGAATGTCCGGCGCGAATCCGAGGAGATCGACAATCTCAAACGCAGCCGTCTTCTGTCCGGCGATTCGATCTGGATTGATCGAATTAACGATCGCGAAATCATCGCGTTCGCCGAGCTCGCGCACAATTCGCAGCGCATCATCAAAATTGCCCTCGATCGCGACAATCTTCGCGCCGTAAATAAAAGCCTGCGCCAGTTTTCCACGCGCAATTTTTCCCGCCGGCAAAATCACCGCGCAAGAAATCCCCGCGCGCGCCGCATACGCCGCAGCCGACGCGGAGGTATTCCCGGTAGACGCGCAGAGCAGCGTCTTCGCACCGCGCTCGACCGCTTTCGAAACCGCCACGGTCATTCCGCGGTCCTTGAACGAGCCGGTCGGATTGACGCCTTCGTTTTTGATCCACACCTCGCGTCGAAGCCGCGCGCTCAGCCGCTCGCAAAAAAGCAAAGGCGTGTCGCCTTCGCCTAACGACACGATCGGCGTCGCGTCCGAGACCGGCAGATATTTCCGGTAACGTTCGATAATGCCAGTCCGGCTCGGACCTCCCCCACTCTGCCGCGGATTTGCTTGTAAGATCGACATGTTGATTGCCAGACGCGCCGGCCGTGTCCATTTTAGAGCGGTTTTATGCCTGCGCTAAGCAAAGAAGACAAACTGCGGCTTCTCACGCTCATGCTCGAAAGCCGTCACGCCGATCTGCGCGAGCAAAATCTCAATCGCCAGGGCAAAGGTCATTTTCATGTTTCCGGCATGGGCCACGAAGCGCTCGCCGCCATCTCGATTCAACTTCAACCGGACGATTACATTGTCCCGTACTATCGCGATCGCGGGCTCGTCCTCGGCCGCGGCCTAACGACGCGCGATCTTGCCCTCGAATATTTCGCTAAGCGCGACACCGGCAGCGGCGGGCGCATGATGCCGTCGCATTATTCCAATGTCGATCTTCACATCTGGAGTGTGCCGACGCCGACCGGCTCGCAGCTTCTTCCCGCATGCGGAATGGCGTGGGGCATGAAGCTCGACCGCAAAGACAGCGTCGTCATCACGACTGTCGGCGACGCTGCCACGCGGCAGGGCGATTTCTTCGAGGCGATTTGTTTCGCCAAAGAAAAAAAGCTGCCGGTGCTGTTTGTCGTTGAAGACAATGCCTACGGAATCAGCACGCCGACACGGAAGATTAATCCGCTCGCGATCGACGTTCTTCAGCCTAACGACTGGCAGGCAATCGACGGTGGAGATGTCGATCTTATTTACAACGCCGCGGCGGCGGCCATGGAAAAAATGCGCGCCGGAAACGGCCCCGCGTTTTTCTGGGTGAAGATGGAGCGGCTCTCGAGCCACACCAGCTCCGACGACCAAAAACTTTATCGCAGCGCCGAAGAACTCGCGGCCTGCGAAAAATCCGACCCGCTCGGTTGTTGGCAAAGGAAGCTGATCGAGGAAGCCGTAATCACCGAGGACGAGTTCGCGAAGATCGACAACGAAATCAAGGAACGCATTCGACGCGAATACGCCGAAGCCGAAAAGGCGCCCGACCCGTCGCCGAACGAGCTCTTCACCAACGTCTCCGCCGAACCACCGGACTTGAGCGACGAAATTTTACCGCCCGGAAAATATCGCATCGGCGACACCGTCAACAAAACGCTGCGCCTCGGCCTAACGAAAGATGCGAACCGGATCGTCTTCGGCGAAGACATCGAAGATCCGAAAGGCGGCGTGTTTCGGCTCACGCAAAAACTCTCGAGCGAATTCCCCAAACAAGTTTTCAATTCGCCCCTGGCCGAATCGACCATCCTCGGCGTGGCCTGCGGACTGGCCGCGTATGGCAAGCGACCGGTCTTCGAATTGCAATTCATCGATTTCATTTATCCGGGGATTAATCAGCTCATAACCAACATGTCGAACTTGCGCTGGCGTTCGTTCGGAAATTGGAAATGTCCGGCCGTGATTTATGCGCCTTATGGAGCGTATTTGCCGGGCGGAAGTTTATGGCACAGCCAGGCTAACGAGTCGGTGCTGGCGCATTATCCCGGAATGAACATCGTGATTCCGAGCACGCCGGAAGATGCTGCCGGTTTGCTTTGGACAGCGATGCATTGCGACGACCCGACAATGTTCCTTATCCCCAAACACATGTTCTGGGCCGAACGCGAATCCGCAGAGCCGGTCCGCGCGGTGTCGTTAGGCAAAGCGCGCAAGTTTTGCGCGGGCGATGATCTCACTTTAGTCGCGTGGGGCAACACGGTCGAGAAATGCGTCGAGGCTCTCGCTAAGATCGACAATCAAACCTCGGTCGAATTGCTCGACCTGCGTTCGATTGTGCCGTGGGACAAAGCGGCGATTGAAGAATCGGTCCGCAAAACCGGTCGCCTCGTCGTGGTGCAGGAAGACACGGAAAACTGCAGCGTCGGCCAGATGATCATCACCCACATCACGTCGCAGCCGGAACTTTGGAACGCGATGGTCGCGCCGCCCGTTCTCGTAAGCAAAGGCAACGTCTTGATCGGTTACAACCCGATTTACGAATACGCGGCCCTGCCCGACGTCGAGCGGATCGTTAGGGCGATTGAAAGATCGACA
The DNA here is from genome assembly GCA_041167105.1 of Verrucomicrobiota bacterium. Lineage (GTDB taxonomy): Bacteria > Verrucomicrobiota > Verrucomicrobiia > Chthoniobacterales > UBA10450 > JAJPGZ01. The sequence continues at coordinate 24,078 of JBEEGX010000055.1, read as the reverse complement.
TCGACCAAGCAGCAACGCGCCGTTGTAGCTGCCGCCGTCTCTGGCGGCAGAGAAGAACAGCGACAAGATGAAGATCAGCGCAAGATCGACATCTCCTCCTCAAAAATCGAGTTGATTAAAGTGCCGATCATGGGCGAAGGAATTCGCGCGGCCAAAGTTGTTTCACTGTTAAAGAACTCCGGCGATGCGATCGCGCCCGATGACGAACTTTGCGAAGTCGAAACCGACAAAGCGGTTTATCCGATTCAATCTTCACACAGCGGAACGATGGGCGAGTGGAAAACGAAAGTTGGTGAGACGGTAGAAATCGGTCAGGAACTTGGAACGATTCTGTTAGACGAAGCCGCGCCGACGAATGGCGAACGCGCGCCAGATCACGCAAGATCGACAACGAAACGTCGCGGGATCGAGCCGGCGCTTTCACCGACGATCACGCGCAAGCTAGCCCACGTCATTCCGGCGAATCTCCAAATCGATGCGCGTTGGGATGCCATTCATAAAGCGCGCGAGTCCGCGAAAAGGAAAAACGGCAAAGACGCGCCGTCGCCGTCCGTGATGGTGGCGTGGGCGGTCGTTAGGGCAATGGCGAAACACGCGCCGTTCCGGCGTCTGATGATGGAAGACGAAACTATTGTTGAGAACGAGAACTTCGAATTCGGCATTGCCGTCGCGCTGGAGAACGATCGTCTCGCCACCGCCGTCATTTCTGACGCCAACAAAAAAGATTGGCCCGAGTTCGTGCGCGCCTACAACGACGCGATCGCCGCAACACGCACCGGACGCGTCGACGCGATGAACGCGCCGGTGGTGATCACAAGTCTGGGCGCATTCGGAGTAAGAGCCGGCGCGCCGATTGTCGTCCCGCCATCAGTGGGCACGTTGTTTGTGGGCAGCGCGCATCCGGCGATCATCGCGAACGGAAAGAAGAACGAATCGGCCGAAGTAATTACACTTTCGCTCACGTTCGATCATCGCGTGGTCAACGGCGCGGCCGCGGCGAATTTCGTGCACGACATCAAAGAGCGAATCGAGAATTTCAAAATTCCCTCTGCCAAAGCCGCGGCTACGGCTTAGCCCAATTCGGCTCGCGCTTTTCGTTGAAGGCGGCGATGCCTTCGCGCGCTTCGGCTGATTCACGCGCCTGCATGTGATGTTTCAATGCAAGATCGACATCTTCTTTTACGCGGGTCGACCAAAGTTCTTCGATGAGACGTTTCGTTTGCACGACGGCATTGGGCCCGCCTTTCAAAACAAGCTCCGCAAACTTTTGCGCTTCGTTCATGACTTGATCTGCTGGGACAACGCGATTGACCAGACCGATCTCGAGCGCGCGCTGCGCATCGATCAAGTCCGCGCCTAGCAAGAGCTCGCGCATGTCGCGCTCGCGCAGTTGACGCCGCAAAAATGTCATGACTAATCCGGCGACGAGTCCGCGACGCGTTTCTGGATAACCGATTTTTGTTTTCTCCGCCGCGACGACGTAGTCGCACGCCGACATCAATCCGGCGCCACCGGCCACTGCCGCGCCGTGGACAGCCGCGATCGTGACCAATCGCGTCTGACTAAGATCGACAAGTGCACGTGCGACCATTTCCGCAGTCGCATGCGCGTTCCTTTGGTCCTGCGCTTCCTTCAAATCGAGCCCGGTGCAAAACGCTGCGCCGGCTCCGCGCAAAATCAGAATGCGCTCGCGCGGTTCGTCGGACGCCATCTTGATCGCGGCGACGAGTTCGTTGAGCAACTGAATCGTGAGCGCGTTGCGACGCTCGGGCCGATTCAACGTCAACACCGTGATCTGCGGCGTTTGTTTTTCGACGAGGACGACCGGCATGCGATTGTCGATCTTACGTTTGAATTACGCCGGTGTGAAAACGCGCTTCCGGCGTCGGACGCGAGACGTAGCCTAACAAGCGAACAAGAACGTCGCGCGTTTCATGCGGTTGAATGATGGCGTCGATCCAGCCGCGCGCGGCGCCGTAACGAATGTCCGTTTGCTCTTCGTAAGTCGCCTTCACTTTCACGCGCAATTCTTCCAAGTCTTCCGCGCTCGCTTTGTTGTCGCGTTCGCGCGCTTTCTTCAAAACCGAGAACACGGTGTCGGACGCTTGCGCCGCGCCCATTACCGCGTAACGCGCGTTCGGCCACGCGACGATAAATCGCGGATCGTAGGCCTTGCCGCAGAGCGCGTAGTTCCCCGCGCCGAACGAACCGCCGATGACGACGGTGATTTTCGGCACGGTGGAATTGCTCACCGCGCTCACGAGTTTCGCGCCGCTGCGAATGATGCCGCTCTGCTCCGCGTCTTTGCCGACCATGAAACCGGTCACGTCCTGGAAAAAAATAATCGGGATGCGGGTCTGGTTGCAGTCGAGAATGAAACGCGCGGCCTTGTCGGCGCTGTCGGCGTAAATGACGCCGCCCATTTGAATGCCTTCTTTTTTTGTGCGCACGGGAAGACGCTGGTTCGCGACAATGCCGACGGCACGTCCGCCGATGCGCGCGTATGTCGTGACGAGCGTCTTGCCGTAATCGGCTTTGTATTCGTCGGCCGATTTCTTGTCGATGATGGTGCCGAGCACGTCGCGTACGTCGTATTGTTTCTGGCCGTCGAGACTAACGAAATCGTAAATTTTTTCGCCGTCAGTCGCCGGTTTCGGCATTTGATTGTCGATCTTAGTAGTTGTCGATCCTGCTTCCGGCAAAACCGAGACTAACGAGCGCAGACGTTTCAAGCATGACGCGTCATCTTTCTCGTAGAAGTCGACCGTGCCGCTGACTTCCGCGTGCATCTTCGCGCCGCCGAGCTCCTCTTGCTCGACGATTTGTCCGATGGCCGCTTTGACTAACGACGGTCCGGCAAGATAAAGACCGCTGCCTTCCGTCATCAAGATTTTGTCGCACAGCACCGGCAGATACGCGCCGCCGGCGACGCAGTTGCCCATGATGGCGGCGAATTGCGGAATACCGGCCGCGGAAATGACGGAGTTGTTGCGGAAGATGCGGCCGAAATCGTCCTCGTCCGGAAAAATTTCATCCTGCAACGGCAGGAACACACCAGCGGAATCGACCAGATAAATGAGCGGCAGATTGCATTCGAAAGCGATGCGTTGCGCGCGCAAAAGTTTTTTCACGGTTGCGGGAAAGAACGCGCCCGCTTTCACACTCGCGTCGTTCGCGACGATCATGCACGGAACGCCCGCGACATTGCCGATGCCCGCGACCGTTCCGGCCGCGGCGATGTTGCCCCATTCCTCATACATTTTGTACGCGGCCCACAGACCGAGCTCGAAAAAATCGTCCGCTTTGTCGAGCAAACGCGCGATGCGTTCGCGCGCGGGTAATCGGCCTAACTTGCGTTGACGTTCGAGTCCTGCTTTACCGCCCCCTTCGCGAAGTTGCGCCTCTTCGCGCAAAATTTCCGCGCAACGCTCGCGTAACGTCTCACTCCGAGCCGGAGTGGCATTAGTAGATGTCGATCTTGCGTGCATCTCGCGACCGGCGTTTGTCGCCTAACAAACTAAAAGGCGTCGGCTTCGGAACGATAACCGGAATCGTGACGAATGGAATGCAAACGCTTGCGCTGAACACGATCCGATTCGGGACGATTCAATTGTTCGAGCGCAAGTTTGACGAAGAACGGCACGGCGGCGACGGCGCCGAGCGAGACGAGCGCGATGGCAGCGATATTGCGCGCGGGCCGCTTGATGCGATCGGCGAGCAACATTCCAATGCCCAGCCCGATGGCGGTGCGCGTAAGCGTGAGCATGCCCTCGAACGAAAGCGGCTCCGGAGTTTTTGGCATGGATATCAAAGCACACATCGCGTACGCTAAGCGCCTCGTTTTGCAAGAGAGAATTCGCGCGGAAGCGTAGCTTAGATCAACATGTCGCAATCACTTTACGCGCTGGTGCTCGCTGGTGGCAGCGGCGAACGTTTCTGGCCGCTGAGTCGCAAAGCGCGGCCGAAGCAATTGCTCAAACTGGTTTCAGAGAAGACGCTGCTCGAAGAAACATTGGCGCGCATCGAGGGGCTCGTTCCGCGCGAACGCATTCTTATCCTAACGAACGTCGAACAGGAAAAATCTGTGCGCGAATTGCTGAAGAATTTTCCGCGCGAGAACATCATCGCCGAGCCAGCGAAACGCGACACGGCGGCGGCGGTCGCGCTCGGGACTGGGTGGGTCGCGATGCGCGATCATGCGGCGACGATGATTGTGTTGCCGGCGGATCATGTGATCAAAGACGCGGCGGCGTTTCAGCAGACGATGAAACTCGCGGCGGCTGCGGCGGAAGAAACTGGCGGCCTGGTCACGATCGGGGTGAAACCGACGTGGGCTTGTCCCGGATTCGGCTACATCGAATTGGGCGAGGCGCTAAAGAAGAAAGGAGTGTACCGAGTCGTTAGGTTTCGCGAAAAGCCGAATGTCGATCTTGCCGAAGCATTCGTGCGCAGCGGAAATTTTCGTTGGAATTCGGGCATGTTCGTTTGGTCGGTGCCGACGCTGCTCAGTGAATTCAATCGCCACGCACCGAAGCTGGCCGATTTCATTTCGCAGCTGCGCGCCGAAGGAAACTTCGAGAAGAGTTTGCGCGAGCGCTTCAACAAACTGCCGCGCGTTTCGTTCGATTACACGATCATGGAAAAAGCGGATCGCGTGTTCGTGGTCGAAGCTGGATTCGATTGGGACGATGTCGGCAGTTGGAGCGCGGTCGCAAAATATTTTCAGCAGGACGAACATGGCAACGCGACGAATTGTGAAGCGACGTTGAGTGATTCGACTAACAACATCGTGTTCGGCGACGATGATGGGAAAATTGCGCTGCTCGGCGTGCATAATCTGATCGTCGTGCGGACGGGCGATGCCTTGCTCGTTTGTCACCGCCATCAGGCGGAGAAGATCAAACACCTGGTCGCGAAGTTGCCGCCGGAATTGCAGTGAATCCTGTCCTGGGCGTCGATTACGGTCGCGCGCGAATTGGCCTCGCGATTTCGGACGAGCTGCGAATGCTGGCGCATCCGCTCGAAACAATCGCCGCGGGCAAAGACGCGATCCCGCGGATTGCAGATCTTGTGAAACAACGCAAGATCGACATCGTCGTCGTCGGCGTGCCGAAAAATATGAGCGGGACGCGCGGGGCGGCGGCGGAAGAAGCCGAGCGGTTCGTCGAACAATTGCGCGTAAAAATTGATGGCGAAGTTGTGACGTGGGATGAGCGGCTCACGACCGTCGCGGCCGAACGCGCGCTGCGCGATGCCGGCAAAAAGACGCGCGACACGCGCGGCTATGTCGATCAAGTGGCGGCGCAAATGATTCTGCAAGGGTTTCTCGACCGGGAACAATGTCGCGGCGCTACAAGCTGATCGTCGCTTACGACGGCGCGTCGTTTTCCGGCTGGCAAAGTCAGGCGGACGGCAACGCGATTCAGGACCATCTCGAGCGCGCGATTGATCGCATCAGCGGCGAAGATGTGCGCGTACATGGCGCCGGTCGCACCGACGCAGGCGTGCACGCGCTCGCGCAATGCGCACATGTCGATCTTGCAAAGAACCTCGCGCCGGAACGTTGGCTGCGCGCGATCAATTCCGCATTGCCGCCGGCGATTCGCGTAATACGATGCACGCGCGTCGCGCAATCTTTTCACGCGCGCTTTTCGGCAAAAGGGAAAATCTATCGTTACCGAATTTGGAACGGCGAGGTGCTGCCACCGCTTGAGCACGGGCGCGCGTGGCACATCACGCGAGAAGTAGATGTCGATCTTATGAAAGCAGCGGCGCGCGCGCTGGTGGGCGAGCACGATTTTGCCGGATTCGCCGCGAATCGCGGCAAGCCAGTCGAAAATACACGGCGGACGATCGAGACGATTCGTGTGCGCCGGTCCGGAACGTTGATCGAGATTGAGTTCGCGGCCGATGGATTCCTCTACAAAATGGCGCGAATGCTAACTGGCGCGCTGGTTGATTGCGGTTTGGGGAAAATATCGATGGCCGATATTCACAACCGACTGCGTGGGGCGAAACCGCGCGCGCGAAGCGCGGCGCCGGCTTGCGGGTTGTTTCTGGTGCGAGTGCGATACTGAAGAGAGCAGCGCCCGCGGCATCGAGGTTGCTTAACTAGACCAAGTCGGTCGCGGTGAACAGTTAGGCGACTCGGATTGGCAGACTACCTGCTTTTCTTACAATTATAATGGGCCATTCCGAGGAACTGCTGAGCGCTGCGGCGTACGAACACGGTCGTTTCGCTGTTTTTCAGCGGGCGCGCGCGTGGCTTTTCAGCCAAAAACATTTTCATTTCAAGTTGCTCTCCGGCACGGCCGCGGGCGTCGGCGTCATTATTCTTCTCGCCGGGATTTTCCTTTACGTCACGATCCGCAACCATCGGCAGGATGTTGTTCGATCGCACACAATCGAGGTGATGCGGTTGAGCAGTCTGCTCGAAAACGACATCGCCGCGCTGGAAGCGGGACATCGCGGTTTCTTGCTCACCGGCGATCGCGCGTATTTCGACTCATTCGATCGGCAACGCAATCTAATCGAGCACCGAATGGATGAGCTGACGTCGCAGATCATTAACGCGCCGAAGCAACGCAAGCGCGTGATCAAAGTGAAAGAGGTCGTGCAAAACTGGCTCGACACCGTCGCGATTCCGGAAATGAAGAATCGACCCCAGCCACTGGCATCGGCGGGAACAGACGCGCCCACCAATTCGCAAGCGAGCGCTTCTCCGGCGCCGTTAGGCAATTCCCTTCTCGACCAGGCGCGTGCGATTCTGCAGAGCTTGCAAGACGAAGAGCAAATCGGTTTGAACCAACGCGTGGTCGAACAGGAATGGGCCACGCAATCGACCCAGATTCTCGATTTTCTGCCAAAGCTCGAGCGCGCCGTTTTGGAAATGGAAAAGGAGAAGCGCGGATTTCTCCTGACCGGCGACAACAATTTTGCGGAGGGATATCGCCGCGCGGTCGCAGATTTTTATACCTACAATGGGTACTTGTCGATCTTGATTGCGAACGCGCCGAGCCAGGCTGAAGCGCTCGCGAATATTCGCGCGGACGTCCAGCGTTGGATCAACAACGCCGCAAATCTTGAGATCGAAGCCAAGCGCACCGGCAAAGATGCCTCCGTCATCACCGCGAAGACGAACAGTGATGTATTGATGACGGAAATTCGCAGCCGGTTGGGAAATTTCGAAAAGGCGCAACTCACCAGTTACGAAATGCGCACGACCGCGGCGCGGCGCGACCGCTTGATCAAAACTTGCGTGCTCGGCGCTTTGGCGCTGCTCGCCGTCGCGCTCCTGGTCGTCTCGAACAGCTACAGCCTCACGCTCGTTAGGCGGCAACTCGAAAAACTTGAAGGCGTCGAAGCGCGCATTCGCTCCATCATCCAACACATTCTCGACGGCATGATCACGCTCGACGAAAACGGCATGATTTTTTCGATCAATCCGGCCGCCGAACAAATGTTCGGTTACACCGAGAAGGATCTTGTCGGCTACAAACTGACCAAGCTCGTCCCGAAATGGTACGGGCATGAAGCCGACGGAAATCCGGTGCCGTGTTCGTGGCCGGAACTGGCGAAGCGCACCGGCAGCATGACTCTCGCGGTCGGCCGTTCGCGCAAGCTCGTTAGTTTTCCGATTGAAATGTCGCTCAGCCAAATGCAGGTCGACAGCCAGAAGCTCTATGTCGCAATGGTGCGCGACGTGACCGAGCAAAAGCGTTTCGAAAAAGAAATCGCCGCTGAAAAAGAAAGTCTCGCCGTCACCCTGCGGTCCATCGGCGACGGCGTTATCACGACCGACGTGCAAGGGCGCGTCATCATGTTGAACAACGAAGCCGAACGCTTGACCGGTTGGGCATCGCCGGAGGCCGCCGGCGAACCACTCAAGGAAGTTTTCAACGTCGCCATCGACATCGCCGCGCAGGCCCGCGCGCAACAGAGCGGTTACCGCAACGAAGCCCAATCGATTCTCCTCAGCCTTCCGGAAAACGCCACGCTTACCTCGCGCGACGGCAACGAATACATCATCGAGCAAGTCGCCTCCCCCATTCGCGACAAAAAGAACGATGTCGTCGGCGTCGTGCTCGTCTTCCGCGACATCACCGAACGTCAACGCAATGAAGCCGAGCGACGCAAAGCCGAGACCCTGGAACAACTCGGCTTGCTCGCCGGCGGCATTGCGCACGACTTCAATAATCTTCTAACGGCCATCATCGGCAATATTTCGCTCGCGTCGCTCCTGCTTCCGCCAGATGACGAAATGGCCGCGCGCCTGGTCGATGCGAAAAATGCATCCATGCGCGCGCGCGATCTCGCCCAACAACTTCTCACCTTCGCCCGTGGCGGCGCGCCGATTAAGAAAACGGCGTCGATCGGCAAACTCATTCAGGACACGGTCAGCTTTTCATTGCGCGGCAGTCACAGTCGCAGCGAATTTTCCTTCGGTGCGGATTTGTGGCCGGCGGAAATCGATCCGGGGCAAATCAGTCAGGTCATCGCCAATCTTGTCGTTAACGCCGACCAGGCGATGCCGAATGGCGGCACATTGCGTGTGACCAGCGACAATTACACGCACGACGGAGATGCCGTTGTCGATCTTCCACCGGGCGATTACATCCGCATCGCCATTCGCGACGAAGGCGTCGGCATTCCGGAAGATTATCTCAAACGCATTTTCGATCCCTATTTCACGACCAAACCGAAAGGCACCGGCCTCGGTCTCGCCACCACTTATTCGATCGTGAAAAATCACAATGGTCTCATCACCGTGAATTCCGAATTGCATCACGGCTCGGTCTTCACCGTTTATTTGCCCGCGGCCCTGCATGTCGATCTTCCGGTAACGGAGCCGACTCTGCCGCTCACTGAAACGATTCACGGCTCCGGTCGCGTGCTCGTCGTCGACGACGAAGAAGCCATTCGTGCGTTGGTCGATTTCACCTTGTCGCATCTCGGTTACGAAGTGACGCAAGCGGCCACCGCCCTCGACGGCGTGAATATCTATCGCGAAAAACTCGAAGCCGGCGAACGCTTCAGCGCGGTCATTCTCGATCTAACATTGCCCGGCGGCATGGGCGGCAAGGAAGCGCTCAGAAAATTAATCGAGATCGATCCGACGGTGAACGCGATTGTCTCGAGTGGTTACGCGACCGACGCGACGATGAGCCGGTATCAGGATTTCGGTTTCCGTGGCGTCATTGCGAAACCGTACGTAGCGGCCGAGCTCGGAAAAATTGTGCACGACGTGATCGAATCCAGTCACGTCAACTACAGTCCCGAGCAGTACGACGGCGGCCGACTCGCCACCCGCGTCGCCTAGTTGTCGATCTTCTAATCGGCCGACACGCCGAGCGTTTTCACGAAACGAAATCCGGTTTTGGTGTAACCGACGCTCTCGTAGAATTCGTGTGCTTCTTTGCGGCGAAGATGCGTGTTCACCGCGATGCGGCGAATGTTTCGCTGCGCGAAATCATTTTCCGCCGCCGCGATTAATTTTTTGCCGACGCCGATTCCTCGCGCTTTCTCGGCGACGACGAGCGCAACAATCCGGCCGCCTGGGTCGTTATGTTCGTAACTGAACTGCGCGGACGTCCCGATCATTCCGCACACCTGTCCGCCCTTCACCGCGACGAATGTGCGATAGCGCGGGTCTTGCGCGATCGCCTCCAGCCGCATCTGCATTTCCGAAACGCGCGTCTCGTACCCGAGCTCGCCCATCAATCGCGCCAACGCTTCGACATCGGCCGCCTCCGCCTGACGAATCGTAAGATCGACATGTTCCTCGTTAGGCATTTGCCTCTTGTTTCAAACGCGGAAGCAGTTGCTCGAGAATAGTCGCGACCGATTCATCCACGCTCTGCGTGTTCGTGTGCACGATAATTTCCGCGTCGTCCGGCGGCTCGTACGGCGCATCGATGCCGGTGAACTCGCGAATCTCCCCTGCCCTCGCCTTCTTGTAGAGCTGTTTCGGATCGCGCGCTTCGCAAACTTCCAGCGGCGCATCCACGAACACTTCGACGAACTCGGCTTTGCCTTCGAGCGCAATCTCGCGCGCGCGACGGCGATCCATTCGATAGGGCGAAATGAATGCGGTGATCGCGACCGCGCCCGAGTCCGCCATCAACTTCGCCACTTCGCTGACGCGCCGAATATTCTCCACGCGATCTTCCGGTGAAAATCCGAGATTCGAATTCAATCCGTGACGAATGTTATCCCCGTCGAGCACGTAGGTGTGCATGCCGCGCGCGAACAACTCCCGCTCGAGCGCCTGTGCGATTGTGGATTTTCCCGCACCGCTTAAACCGGTGAACCAAACTACGGCGCCACGGTGGCCTAACTGCACCGCGCGTTGTTGCGGCGTGATTTTGCCGCCGGTCCAAAATATATTTTTGCTCTTTACCGTCGCGCGATCGGTGTAGACGCCGCCGAAAACAATTCCGCCGCCACAAATCTTTCCGTCATCGACCACGACGAAGCGCCCGAGATTCGCGATGCGATCGTGATTGTCCATCACGAGGGGCGCGCGCGTTTGGATCGTTAGGCGCCCGACTTCGTTTCGCTCCAGTCGCTCCGAGTGATTGTCGATCTTGGGTTGCAGCGTTGAGGAGTCGAGAACGCTTTCGATCGATATCACCTGTGCTTTTAGATCCTGTGTCGCCAGGCGAAGGTCGTACGCTTTTCCGATGCGCAAAGGCTCGCGCGTGATCCAAAACAAATCCGCGTGAAACCGGTTCGTCTCGATCGGCGTGTCGGTTTGATGGGACGCGACGTACCCACGCTCAACGAAAATCTGTTCGGTTAATGTGATGCCGATGCAATCGCCGGCGATAGCGGCGCCATCATGATTCCATTCTTCGATTGAATGAACGGTCGAAGTTTTGTTCGCGGGCGAAAAGACCAGCTCATCGCCGACCTTTAATTGTCCAGTCTCGATTCGACCTGCGATGATGCGGCGTTCGTCGAATCGATAAATGTCCTGAACGCAAAAGCGTAATGGAAGATCGACAAGTGGCGGTGTCGGCTCGGTCGCATCGAGCGCTTCGAGAACGGTCGGCCCGTGATACCAACTCGTCTTATCACCGCGCTTCGCCACATTGTCGCCGGTCTTGGCCGAAGCCGGAACGAAGCAGCGCGGCTCAATTGCAAGATCGACAAGAAACTTTTGATACTCATTTGTGATCTCTTTGAACCGCGGCTCCGACCAATCCGCCAGATCCATTTTGTTCACGACCACGATGACCTGTTTAATCCCGAGCATGCCTAACAAATAGGCGTGGCGGCGGCTCTGCTCCTGTACGCCTTCATTCGCGGCAATCACGAGGATGGCTGCGTCCGCGTTCGACGCGCCGGTGATCATGTTCTTCAAAAACTCCTTATGTCCCGGCGCGTCGATGATGACGTATTCGCGCTTCTTCGTCCGAAACGGAATCTGCGTCGTATCGATGGTGATGTTCTGTTCCTGTTCTTCGAGCAGCGCATCGAGCAAAAATGCGAACTCAAATTCCATCTTCTCGGCTTCGCACGCTTTTTTGATCTGCTCGATCTTGCCTTCGGCTAACGAATCGGTGTCGTGCAGAATGCGGCCGATCAGCGTCGACTTGCCGTGATCGACATGGCCGACGAAAACAATTTTGACCTTGCGATTGTCGATCTTCGTCACATGAAACCCTTCGCGCGAAGTTTCTGCATCGCGTTTCGCTCGTGATGATCTTGCGCGCGGCCCGCTCGCTCGCTGGTCTTGGTCGTCTCAAGCTCGGCGATAATTTCATCGATGGTCGATGCATTGCTTTCCACCGGCATCGTAATGGGCGAACAGCCTAACGAGCGGAAGCGTTTCCCGTTTCGCGCGAAATACATTTGCGGAATCGGAATGTTCTCGCGCTGGATGTAACGCCAGACATCGACCTCGGTCCAATCGAGCAACGGCTGCACGCGCACGTGTTCGCCTTTGCCGGGATTGGTCGCGAATTGTCCCCAGAATTCCGGTGGCTGATCTTTGTAATCCCACTCGAATTGCGCGTTGCGCGGCGAGAAATATCGCTCCTTCGCGCGCGTCGGGTCTTCGTCCCGGCGGATTCCGGTGATGATCGCGTCCCATTTGTATTCGGTGAGGACTTGCTGGAGCGCGACGGTTTTTAATTCATGCGTCACCGTTACCGGATCGTGCGTTTCGTAACCAACGCCGCGCGCGCGCGCTTCTTCGTTGATCTTCACGATGAGGTTGAGCTTGTAATGCTCCTTCGCCCAACTGCGAAACTCGAGCATCTCAGGAAATTCGTAAGTCGTGTCGATGTGCAACAACGGAAACGGCACGCGGCCGAAAAACGCTTTTCGCGCCAGCCAGATGAGGACGTTCGAATCTTTTCCCATCGACCACGGCATGACGACGTTTTTGAACGAGTGAAACGCCTCGCGGAAAATGAAAATCGATTGGTTCTCGAGTTGGTCGAGATGCGTTCGCGTATTGTTGGACTTCGTCATTGTCGATCTAACGATTGTCGATCTTGCGTGTGTAGGTCGTGACGTTACTGTTGCGCGATGGCGGAACAACGTTCAACCGCTTACGACTCGAAGATCGAGGGCAACGTCATCTTTACGCGCTTCGACGCCGCGCTCAACTGGGTGCGCAAAAATTCGTTGTGGCCGATGCCGATGGGCCTTGCGTGTTGCGCGATCGAGTTAATGGCAACCGCCGCGTCGCGCTTCGACATCTCGCGTTTCGGCGCGGAAGTGATGCGCTTTTCGCCGCGGCAATGCGACGTCATGATTGTCGCCGGCACGGTGACTTACAAAATGGCGCTCGCCGTCAAACGCATCTGGGAGCAAATGCCGGAGCCGAAATGGTGCATCGCGATGGGTGCGTGCGCGTCGACTGGCGGCATGTATCGCAGCTACGCCGTGCTGCAAGGGATCGACCAGCTGTTGCCGGTCGATGTTTATATTTCAGGTTGTCCGCCGCGGCCGGAAGCGTTGATCGCGGGTTTAATCAAGCTGCAGGAAAAAATTTCGCGCGAGCCGTCGTTCCGATTGCAAAAGCCAAAGCTCACGAAAGAACTCGAGGAAGCTGTCGCGTGACCGGACCCGAGTTGCTCACTTCGTTAGCTCAACTCCTCGGCGCGAAGCTGCTCGAGAAATCCGAGTTCCGCGGCGAGACGACTTACACAATCGGGCCTAACGATCTCCGCGAAGTCGCGCAATTCTGCCGCGACGATCTCTCGTTCGATTACTTGATCGACATTACCAGTATCGACAATGCCGATCGCGACCCGCGTTTCGAAATTGTTTACGAGCTTTATTCGCTCACGCTCGCCGTGCATCTGCGTTTGAAAGTGCGCGTGGCGGAAGATGTCGATCTTGCAACAGTCAGCGACATTTGGCCGACGGCGAATTGGCATGAGCGCGAGATTTACGACATGATGGGAATTAAATTCAGCGGCCATCCCGATCTCCGCCGCATCCTGATGTGGGATGGCTATCCGTTCTTTCCGTTGCGCAAAGAATTTCCACTCGAAGGCCTCCCAAGCGAAATGCCCGACGTCGCCTTTAGCGAAGCCGCGCCGATGGAAGGCGGACCGTTTGTCACGCAGCCGTCCACCGCGACCAGCAAAGATCGAGAACCGCGCGCGCGCCCGCCGGAATTATAAACCGACGTCCCACTCGCAAAATCCGCCGCGCGAGCGCAACTTCTATTCGCCTCGGCGGTATATTTAGGTAATCTCTGCGCCCCGTCGAACTTTCAGTCCCCCCGTGCGAACAACAATCGTTAGTGAATTTCATCCGCGAAAGCTGCGTTGCTTCATTGCTGCCGGCTTCGTCTCGTTAGGCATTCTCTGCGCTGCGTTCGCGTTTAAGGCGCCGTCAGCGCGGCATACAGTTGCTCCGCGCTCCATGCCAACATTGGGCGAGAAAGGTGAAGACCTCGACCGGCTCGAGCAGCAGTGGAACGATCGCGTCACTTATCCGACGGGGCGTTTCGATCCGGAATGGGTGCGGGCGGCGGCCGCGCAAGATCGACATGTAGCTCGGCAATCACCGAACGGCGCGCGAAGGTTTTCGCAGTCGACCGCGGCGCTGGATCCGAACAGCTTCACCTCGTTAGGCCCGGAGCCATTGCGCACGAGCGGTTGTTCCGGCTGCTACAACTACGGAACGAGCGCCGGACGTGTGAACGATATCGTTGTCGATCCAACTACGACCACGAACGGCAGCATTGTCGCGTATCTCGGCTCGGTCGGCGGCGGAGTGTGGAAAACGACAAACTGTTGCAGCGGGTCCACGACGTGGAGTGTGGTGACCGATGATCCGTTACTTGCGACGATCAGCATCGATTCGTTAACGATCGATCCACAGGATCACAATACAATCTACGCCGCCACGGGTGATCTGAGTTTCGCGTCGTTCTCGATGGGCAGTCACGGCATTTTGAAATCGACCGATGCGGGCGCGACTTGGACCTTGCTCGGCGAGGACGTATTCGGCACCGCGTTGCCGGAGCCGGCCGGAAAATTCCCGCAATATCAAGCGGTCGGGAAAGTGCGCGTCGATCCGCGCAACAGCAACAACGTCGTCGCCGGCACAAAGACCGGCCTGTATTTTTCCTACGACGGCGGGAGCAATTGGACCGGGCCGTGCACGACGAACAATTTCAATGCGCAGCGCCAGGACATCACCGGCCTGGCTGTGATCGACAACGGCACGTCGACGAAAATCATCGCGGCCGTGGGTGTGCGCGGATTCGCAACCGCGGTGCAATACAATCTCGACCAGAACGGCGCGAACGGAATTTACCGGGGAACATTGCCACCGAGCGGTTGCCCTAACGACTTCGCGCCGATAACGACGAACGCGAACGGCTGGGCCAATCTCAACGCCACGAGCGGCACGCCCTTCGCCCGCGCGGGAGTCGGCAATCAACTTGGCCGGATCGACATCGCCGTTGCACCGAGTGATCCGAATTACATTTACGCGCAGATCCAATCGATCACGAAAAATTCCAACACCGGTTGCAGCAACAAACAAGGTTGCCAGCTCGGCGCCTGGCGCACGATCAACGGCGGCGCGACATGGAAGAAGATCGCTGGCTCTGCCGGCGCATCGTTGCGCGATTGCAACGGCGCGGCCGGCGATTACAACCAAAACTGGTACGACCAGGGCATCGCCGTCGATCCGAATAATCCAAACCGGGTTTTCTTCGACACCTTCGAAGTTTGGTTTTGGCAAAGCGGAAAGAAAAAATGGAATGACGTGACGTGCAGTTACGGCAGCAGCGGCAACGCCGTCGTGCATGCTGATCAACATGCGCTCACATTTGTGCCCGGTTCATCCAGCATTTTGCTGGCCGGCAATGACGGCGGCGTGCACGCGACCACGAACGCCAACCTAACGAACGTGTCGAGCGATCCGGCCTGGTTCAACATGGACCGCGGTCTGAACACGATTGAATTTTATTCCGGCGACATCAGCGGAAATTTCGCCACCTCATCGAATCCGCAGGCGAACGGCGGCGCCCAGGATAACGGGTCGAGTTCGATTTCATTCGCAGGATCGACAATCGGTCCGGCGCAATGGCAGGTCGGCAAAGGCGGGGACGGATTTTACGCGCGCATCGATCCCGTGGGCGGACGGTTTTTCCAAGGGAACAACGGTGGCGCGCTTCATCGTTGCCTCGGCAGTTGCACATCCGCCGGCGCGGGCTGGAGCGACGTGACCGGCGGTTGGAGCGGCGACACGCAATCATTCATTCTTCCATTCGATCTTTTTCATGGCGGCGTTGCCGGCGGCAATGATTGCAGCGGCGGCACGTGCGGTCACTTGATCGCGGGAACGACGCGCGTGTGGGAGACGATTTCCGGCTCGAATTGGTATGTCACGAACAACCCGGCGACGCAGAACATGACGAAGCAATCGTTAGGCGATCGTTCGTTCATCAATCAGGTAAAATATTCGCCGAAGTTTCAAAGCGTCGCGGTTGCCGGCACGAACGATGGAAACGTGTGGATCGGTTTCAATCTCGGCACCGGTAACGCCGGTCAGGCGACATGGATCGATGTCACAGACGGCAACACGATTTTGCCGAATCGTCCGATCCTGGGTATCGCGCTGGATGCGAGCGTCGCCGCGACGAATACTCCGCTGGGTTACGCTGCGCTCGGCGGTTTCGAGGCGAACACACCCTCAACACCCGGTCACGTTTTCCAAATCACTTGCACGGCAAACTGCGCCTCGTTCGCGTGGATCGACAAGAGCGGAAATCTGCCGGACATCCCGGTCGATTCCGTGATCTCGAATCCGAACGTGCCGCAACAGGTTCTCGCCGGCACGGATTTCGGTTTGTATTTCACCAACGACATCACCGCCGCTCCGCCGGTGTGGTATCGCTTCGATAATGGATTACCGCACACCATGATTTGGGACATGCAAATCGATCGCGGCGCGACCACGCTTTCGGTTTGGACACGCGGCCGCGGCGCTTACGTCTGGCCGTTGCCGACCAGCGCAATCCCGACGCCGTAATTCAAACGACCGCGACCACGGCGCGTGCGGCGTTGTGTCCGGGAATTCCGCTGACGGCGCCACCGCGCAACGCGCTCGAGCCGCAGAGAAACACATTCTCCCATTCCGTTTCCACGCCCCACCTGCCGACCTGTTCTTTGCTCATCGCGAATGGCCACGTCGGCGCATCCTGAAAAATATTTCCGTGATACATGCCTAACGATTCTTCGATGTCGACCGGGCTCTTGCTCTCAATGCACAAACTGCCGTCGCGATTTCGCGCGAGACAATCTTCCAGCGGTTCCTCCAGCCATTGATTCATGCTCGCGAGAAATTTTTTCTCGGCACGTTGCCGTGTCGTTTCATTGTCGATCTTGAATAAGGAGTACGGCGTATCGAGCCCGAACAAGGTGATCGTGTGAAAGCCTTGCGCGCGCAGCTCCGGCGAAAGAATCGAATCGTCCGTGAGCGTGTGGCAATAAACCTCGCACGGCGTGTGATCGGGCAGGCGCCCTTTCGCCGCCTGCTCGTAGCTCACATTCATTTGCTCGTAGCCTTCGTCGCTGTGAAACGTGCCGGACCAAGCGGCGGTTGAATCGTATTTCGTCGATTTCAATTTCGGCAGTCGCCGCAAGAGCATATTCATCTTGAACACGCTCCCCTCGTCCACCGCGGCCGGCTCGTAAGGTTTGCCGGAATATTTCGCCAGCACGTTGCGACCGAAATTCACGAGCACGAACTTCGCATCCACACTTTGCTCCTTGTCGTCGAGCGCGAACCGAATCGTCTTTTTCGTTCCGGTAAGATCGACATCGACAAGATCGACATCTGTTAGGCATTCGGCGCCGGCACTGCGCGCGGATTTCTCCAGCTCGCGCGCGACCGCTCCCATTCCGCCTACCGGCACCTTCCACTCTCCCGTTTTGTTCCCGATGAGATGATAAAGAAAACAACGGTTTTGGACTAACGACGGATCGTGCGGATGAGTGAACAGTCCGATCTTCGCATCCGTCAGCACCAATCCGCGCACGAGATCGTTCTGTAAATAACGTTCGAGCGCGCGGCCGAGCGGCTCTTCCGCCAAACTTCGCCACGCTTCGCGCGACAGATCATCGACATCGAAACGTTTTGCCATTTCCGATTTGGCAACGAGCGGCTCGAGCATGCTGTCCCACGTCTGCTCGGCAAACACTCGCGCCAGTTCGTAAAACTTTTGCATGCGATCGAACTCGGCTTCGCTTCCCGTAAGATCGACAATCGAACGTCGGCTCGCTTTTTCATCAACGTTGCTGATGAGCAACGCGTCATGCACGCCGTCTTCGCGCACATACGGCGTGAACGATCCTGTCGCGCGTCGTCGCAGTTCCAATTTCAATCCGAGATCCTGAATGATCTTCTCCGGAAACAGACTAACGAGATACGAGTAGCGCGAGAGCCGCGCCTCGTACTGGGGGAAAAGTTTTTGCGAAGTCGTAGCGCCGCCGATGTAATCGTTTTTTTCCAACAACAAGACGCTCAACCCTGCGCGGCCAAGATAACTCGCGGCGACGAGGCCGTTGTGTCCGGCGCCGAGAATCACGACGTCGTACTGCGTTTTCATTTCAGTGCCGCACGCAGCAATTGCGCGAATGTCTGAGCGGCCTTTTTTCCAACGTCGAGAACTTCGGCATGACTCAATCCAGCGCGCGTCACGCCGGCGGCGAAGTTTGTCAGGCACGAAAACGCCGCCAATTCCATTTCAAGCGCGCGCGCCTGAATCGCTTCGAGCACAGTCGACATGCCGACTGCGTCCGCGCCCATGCGTTGCAACATGCGCACTTCCGCCGGCGTCTCGTACTGCGGACCGAGCACGCTCGCGTAAACACCGTCGCGAAGTACGATGTCGATCTTGCGCGCGGCTTCGGCGAAACGCTTGCGCAACTCGGAAGAGTAAACCCCCGTTAGATCGACAAATTGCGGCGCGCCGACCAACGGACTCGTTCCCGTCAGATTGATGTGATCGGTAATCATCATCCATTCGCCGGGCGCAAACTCCGGATTCAACACGCCGGCCGCATTCGTTAAGATCAACTTCTTCACGCCGACGTTTGCCAGCAGCCGCACACCCGCCGTGATCTCGCGCGCCGAGTGACCTTCATACAAATGCACGCGGCCTTGCGCGAAGATCACAGGTACGTTGTCGATCTTGCTCAAAGCGAATTGTCCCGCATGTCCGGCGACCGATGGCTTCGGCAAATCCGCGAACTCGGCGTACGAAATAGTTTCAGCGTCGTTAGGCACAACGCCGCTCAGGCCCGAGCCAAGAACAATCGCAAACTCCGCGCGCCAATCGCGCAATCGCTGCAACGCGTCGCTCACGCGGCGGAAACTGGCGGCGCCGTCGGCGGTTTGCGCCGATCAGCCATTGGATCAGGTCGGAGGCCATCGTCGCGCACGGCCGTGAGTTTCATATCTCGCGGATACGCGATGCGGCTGTGCAACATCGTCATCAAAGTGAAGCGGAATCGTTCCTGGATCAGTTTCACGTCGCCGAGTGTGAGATCGCAATCGTCGAGTTGGCCATCGGCGATTCGTTCCTCGACCAATTCATCCACGAGCTGTTCGATACGTTGCGGCGTTGGCTTTTCCAAACTACGCGACGCGCTCTCGACCATGTCGGCCAGACTCACGATCGCGCTTTCTTTCGTTTGTGGCTTCGGTCCGGGATAACGAAAACTTTCTTCGCGCACGTCCGGCACATCTTCCTCGCGCAGCTTCATGATCTTGCCGCCTTCACGCGCGTCCTCCTGTTGCTGCAATGCGCGCTGGTAAAAGTAATAGACTAACGACGTGCCGTGATGTTCCTGAATGATGTCGACGATGCGGTGATTGAGTTTGTGCTTCAGTGCAAGATCGACACCTTCTTTCACGTGCGCGATGATGATGAGCGCGCTCATGGTCGGCGCGAGATCGTCATGCGGATTGCGATCCAGCGTCATGTTCTCGGTGAAATATTCCGGCTTCACCAATTTTCCGACGTCGTGAAAATACGAGCAGACACGGCATAAGGTCGCATTCGCGCCGATCGCTTCCGCCGCGGCTTCCGCCAAATTGGCGACGACCAGACTGTGATGATACGTGCCCGGCGCTTCGATCGTCATTCGGCGCAGCAACGGGTGATTCAAATCCGACGCTTCCAGCCACGAAATGTCGGTCGTGATTTGGAAAAGATTTTCCAACATCGGCAACGCGCCGCCCACGATCATCGCCGTAATGATTCCATTCCCGACCGCGTAAGCCGCCTGCAGACCGAGCATGCGCCAATCGTTTTTCGAGACGGAAAAGAAATCGATCGGCCCGATGACACCGAAGGCGAGCGACAATAATAGGATCGCGACACCGACACCGAATCCGGCGCGGACGAGCTTGCCACGTCTGCGCACCTGCAACGTCAGCGACACCGCCGTGAATCCGCTGATCAAGCTCGTCACCAAAATCGGCGCGTCGATTGGCCCGAAGAGCATGCTGCTCCACAAACTAGCGAAGACCGCGGCGAACAATCCATGATGTCGTCCCATCAAGACGCTCAGCGTCATGGCGGCGAGCGCGTACGGCGTAATGAGTCCACCCATCTGCGGCGTCAACACGCGATAGTGCCCGCCGTTGCACACGACGAGCACGAGCTTCGTGACCGCGAGCTGCACGAAGATGATTCCGAAGACGAGCAGAATGCGCGAGGTTTGCGCCATCGTCTTCGGCTGATTGATCCACAATTGCGTGATCGCCATTGCGAGCACGAGCAGTGCGATCACGAAATTTTTCGTCGGCTCCGGTTGTTGTCCGCTAAAAACGAGGAACGCGAGCCCGCCGATGAACAAGGCGAAGATCGACATCTTCATCCACATCGAACGCTCGAGCGTTTGCAGGAATTCGTTATGGGTGCGGCGGCGGCGCACTTTTTTCGAGGCGAGACCGCGGCGGAGAAGTTGTCGGCGTTTAAAGAAATCGAACATGTCGATCTTGTTTTATGTCGATCTTATTTCCGGCTCGGCGTCGGCGAACGATGTTGCTGATACGCGTTAATAATCGCGCGCACCAGTTCATGCCGCACCACGTCGCGCTCGGTGAAATAAACAATCGCAGTTCCCGGCGTTGTCTTCAATGCCTGCAATGCTTCCACTAAACCGGAGCGCTTGTTCGCCGGCAAATCCACTTGCGTGATATCGCCAGTCACGACGCATTTCGAATGCGGCCCCATGCGCGTGAGCAACATGAACATTTGCTCCGTCGTCGTGTTTTGCGCTTCATCGAGAATGATGAACGCGTTGTGCAATGTGCGCCCGCGCATGTAGGCGAGCGGCGCGATCTCGAGCGTTTGCCGCGCGATCAATCGCTCCATTTCCTCCGGCTCGAGCATGTCGCGCAGTGCATCGTAAAGCGGGCGCAAATACGGCGTAATCTTTTGTTCGAGATCGCCAGGCAAAAATCCCAGCGCTTCGCCTGCTTCCACCGCCGGTCTCGTTAGGATAATTCGCTGCACCAAATCTTTCTTCAACGCCGCCACCGCCATCGCGACCGCGAGATAAGTTTTGCCCGTGCCCGCAGGTCCGATTCCAAAGACGACATCGTGTTGTTTGATCGCGTCGATGTATGCGCGTTGGCCGGCGGAACGCGCAACGATTGTCGGTTTGCGCGGCGAAACGCTGATCTTCGTCTCGGCCAACTCGCCAACATCGCCGTTACCGGATTCGCTCACCGAGCTGAGCGCGTAATTAAATTCGTGCTTCTGAATATCGACGCCTTTTTGTCGCGCCTGTTCGAGTTGATCGAACACGCGCTGCGCCTTGTCGATCTTGTCCGGCTCGCCTTCGATCTTCACCCAGCCTTCGCGCGTCGTCACTTTTACCCCTAACGAATCCTCCATGCGCTTGAGCAATTTCGGATCGTTCGCGTAAAGCGACTGCACTGCGCGCGGATTTTCGAACTCGAGCGTGCGTGTCTCAGTCAAGATCGACAATCAACTTAGCGGAATCCGTAAACGAGCGCCCAATGCGTGCGCTCCTCCGGCGATTCCTCCACCGCCACGATGATGAAATAACTTCCGGTCGCTTTCGGAATAATGTGCGCAGCCGCGAAGTGACCTTTCTCCCAACCGTCCGGCTGCTCCGCCAGTTTCCCTTCCGAGTCGTAGACGTGAACGGAAATCTTCGCGCGGTCCACTTCCGATCCCATCCAAAACCAATACTCGTTCCCTTTGAACAACTGCTGGCGCACCGCCTTCTTCTCGCCCGTGCCGAGATCGCCGCCCCAATAATCTTCGCGCACCTGAAAGCCTTCCTTTACGTACGGTTCCGCCGCTTGCAGCGCGAACGATTGCGCGTCGTCGACCGAAGCGAAGATCGACAATGGCAAGATCGACAATACCGCCGCCGCGATCAGCAAAAATTTCGCCCGTGAATTCATGCTATTGCCTCGTCACGATCCCGTAATCCAGACGCGTGGTAATCTCGTTGATCTTCTTCACCGAATCCTGCGAAATCAATTTACCGCCCGGCACATCGATCATCGGCCGCACTTGTCCCAGCGCTTCGGAAATCTCGTGAATGATCGGCGCTTTGAAGTCCTCTTTATCGGCCGGCAGCTGCTGCAATTCCGTTTGGAAATGCGCCAGCAAATCCGGTTGGTGCAATAGTTCCGCGCCCTCTGGCGTAAATCGCTTCGTCACCACTGCCGTCAGCACTTCCGTGCCGCGCAGCCAGCCACCCAGACTAACGAGCTGCGAAAGCTTCGGGTCACCCAACTCGTTCATTGCATCCTGCACGCTCTTCTGCGTGCGATCCAACTCCAGTCGCACGTTTTCCCAACGCGATTTGTCCGCCCCTTCGATGATGGCCTTGGCATGCTCCGTGATCGATTTCCCGACGCCCAATTGTTGCGAAAGTTTCAACACGCGCTGGCCGATGTCTTTCACCGCCGGCGTGTTCTGCGCTTGCACCGCAATGAAACCGTCCGCGATTACAGTCCCGAGCAGCAATGCCACCCGCGGCCGCGCCATGAAATTACTTCCCTTGTCCGTGCGCACGTGTTCGCCCCAGTTGACCGAGCCGAGCTTATTGAGCGCGGTAAAAATTTCTCCCGGCAACGGAACGACCACGTCCTGCACCGTCGTCGACAGTTTCAAGCTTTTGACATCAATGCGTTCGGCCACGTGCCGCGGCGTCGGCGCCGGGGCCGCGCCAGCTGTCATGGTTAGGCCCACTACCGTGCACACACCGAGTCTGTAAAAATTAGGAAATGACCTCATCGCGAGCTTCGACTGTTGATTTCGACTGCGTATTCAGGATTAATGTCCAATTCTAAACAGAACTCGCTCCCGCACAAATCGCTCCGTTAAAATTTGATCGCCCCATCATGACACCTACGCGCCTCGAAGACATCCTGACGCGCGCATCGGAAAAACGCTTTCTCGTCATCGGCGATCTCATGCTCGACGAGTTTGTCTGGGGCAAAGTCGGCCGTATTTCGCCGGAGGCGCCGGTGCCGGTAGTCGAAGTAACGGGCGAATCGTGTTTTCCCGGAGGCGCGGCCAATGTCGCGCGCAACTTGCGGGAATTCACCGGACACGTCGGCGTCGTCGGACTCGTCGGCAAAGATCGCGGCGGTAAGCAACTGCGGGATTTGTTAGGCGAATGCAAGATCGACATGTCCGCGTCGGTCGAAGACGCCGACTTTCCTACGATAGTGAAAACGCGCATCATCGCGCGTCAGCAACAGGTCGTCCGGGTCGATCGCGAGCGCGTGCTCAGTCCTTCGGCCGAGCAACGCAAAAAAATAATCTCGGCCGTAACCAAAGCCTTGCCCGAAACCGACGCCATCATTTTCGAGGATTACGGCAAAGGTTTTTTGACCGCGGATTTGATTTCGCAAATCGCGCAGGCGGCAGTTGGAAAATTGCTCGCGGCCGATCCGAATCCGCGACATCGCGTTGATTGGAATGGAATGACCGTTGTGAAACCGAACCGCGCCGAAGCATTCCTGGCTGCGGAGATTCCATGGCGCGATCCGCAAGGCCCGCCGAATGAAGATGTCGATCTTGTCCGAGCCGGAGAGACATTGCTGAAAAAATGGGAAACGAAATACCTGCTCATCACGCTCGGCGAAGACGGAATGATGTTGTTCCAAAGAGGCGAACCGCCGCATCACATTCCGACGAAGGCGCGCGAAGTGTTCGATGTTTCCGGCGCGGGCGACACCGCCATCGCGCTCTTCACGCTTGCGCTCGCGTGCGATGCGACGCCGATTGAAGCGGCCGAAATTGCGAACCACGCCAGCGCCGTTGTCGTCGGCAAACTGGGAACGGCGACGGTGTCGCGCGCGGAATTGATGGCTAGCTTCGAAAATGACGCCCGCGATCTTCCTTGATCGCGACGGGACGTTGATGCGCGACGTCGATTACTGCGGCGATCCGCACGATGTCGATCTTTTGCCGGGTGTGCGCGAATCGCTGCGCACGTTGAAAGAGCGCGGCTACAAATTAATCGTGATCACAAACCAAAGCGGAATCGGCCGCGGATTTTTCAACGAGCGCCAATACAAAGCGGTGGAAGC